>JAIDPG010000036.1 GCA_029062865.1 Oscillospiraceae bacterium | reverse complement strand
ATATAATATAATAACCTAAGTATATAGAGGACAAAATTTCCCGCCGTTCTTCGGCGGGATTTAGTTTTCGGAATTTTTAGAACGCGCGTAAAAATAAATCTAGACGATCTGATTGCGCGGAAAATCGTGAGTATGCCAAGCGAAAACTATCCAAAAAGGTAGTGCTAACGAAACAATTGTCAATGAATACGCGGCAGATGATTATGATTTTATGGAGGATAATATATGACCAAATTCAATCGAATGAAACTGTTTTTAAAGTCCTGCCTGCTGTTTTTCAGCAAACGAGCCGAGGCGATAATCGAAATTTCCACGTTTATGAAAGACGGATTTTCCATGATAGATAATGTGCTCTACATCAGCGGCAAAACAAAAATCAAGATCAAGGAGCACTTCGCGGAAACAAAAGCGATCGCTCTTGACCTTGTGGAGAGCGTAATCAAATGTGAGAAGCGCAATACAGAGCCCACGCTCCTGTCGGCTATAAAAAACACTCCGAGCTCAAAACGTGCACGAGCCGATCATTTCAAGAGAGCTGTGGGATCAGGCTTATGTTGATATTGAAAGCCGAAAACGTTCTAAAAAGGCGTTAAAACGCAAATTTTCACGGGGCTTTCGAAATGCGCTGACAGCGGTCGGGGATTGCGGTATATGCACAGCAATGCAACCGAAAGGTCAAGGGAAAAGCAATATTATATGTGTACGACACACAGTGAATACGGCAGGAATAAAAGTTCAGGACACTATATTCGGTATGACATACGCAGTGGTGCTTTATTTAGCGTAATATGGCACAAAAGCAGCTTGCGGATGTACTGTCAATCAGTGATAAGACTGTTTCTAAATGGAAATGTGGAGTATATCATATTTAAGGATATCAAGCTGAATCCGCATTATAACAGCGTTGCTTAACGACAAAAAAACCGCATTTATACAAACCTGCAGCTTTTTTATATTCACATTCAATCTGCATTCATTCGTGATTTGGATTTTGCGGTGATAAACGAAGCCGCTATCCAAGCCGTCGCGCCGAATATCACGGCAAGCTCCGTTTTTTCAATCGGAATTGATTTTCCCGAAAGCGTGTAAAAAACTGTCACGCCGCGCAAAAACTTGGGGATAAAGCTCGCGAAAAACGCGGGGATCATCACGAGCGACACCGCCGAGCAAAAGTACGCGATATGATTTCGGCAAAGCGACGAAAGCGCGAAAAACATTGCGCAAATCGTAATCTCTCCAAGCAAGCGAAACGCGAAAATTCTCACGATAAGTCCAAGGCTTGTAATATCGCGGTCAAGCTCCTCGAAAGCTTCCATTGAAGCCGCGGGCGCATTTAAATCGCCAAGATTTTTTGAAAACAGCGCGGAAAGCTCCGCGAAGTTGAACGCCGCAATCATAACGCCGCACACGATGAAATACGCCGCCAGCTTTGCCGCGAACGTCTTCCGTCTGCCGTTTTTGCAGGTGAGGATAAAGGACTCGGTCGGTATCTCGGGAATGATAACAAAGCACCCGAAGATCAGAAGCATTATTATCAGCGGAAAATCGGCAGTCATCGTTGTAAGATGTCCCTCAAGCTCAAGGTCGTAGGTAAATTTAAGGCGGGGATCTTCGCATATCCGCGTGTATTTATGCTTGATATACGCGAATGTTTCGGACTTCGCCTTGCAGCTTTCGAGGCGGTCGAGATAGTCAAGATAATCATCGTCTGAGATCTCACCGAGGAAATACTTATCTCGCATTTCCGTTTCCGCGGAAAGCGTTTCGGCGATCTTTGCGTCCTCTTTTTCAATAAATTCGCTTTGCTCGCCGAACGATAGATCGGAAAGCTCGGCGATGTAATTTCGGTAGATCGCGCCGTTTATTCCCTCATACTCTCCGACAAAAAGCAACTTGCAGACAAAGAACCACCCCACGCATAAAGCAGCAGCAGACAGCGCGGTTATAACGTTTATCAGCTTTCGTAATTCCCATTTTATCATTCTGTTTCTCCAAAAAAATTCATATAAAGCATCTCAAGCGCGGACTTGTCGCCGCTTGCTTCGGGTGCGTATTTTTCGCGTAATTCGTCGGCGGATCCGTTCTCGCAAATTTTGCCGTTTTTCAGCAGAATAATGTTGTCCGCAAGCGCCTCAACGTCGGACACGATGTGCGTTGAGAGAATAACGACCGCGCTCTCGGAGAGCTCGCGGAGAATGTCGCGGAAGCGCATACGCTCCTTTGGGTCAAGACCCGCGGTCGGCTCGTCAAAGATAACGAGCTTCGGGTCGTTCATAATCGTCACGGCGATGCCGAGGCGCTGCTTCATGCCGCCCGAGAAGCTCCCGAATTTCTTGTCTGCGCAGTCCGCGAGGTTTACCTTTTCGAGCAGCCGCGGAATTTCGAGCTCCGTTTTCGATGCGTTCAGCCCCTTTAGTGTCCCGAAATACCGCAGATTTTCCGCCGCCGAAAAACGTTTGTAGAGGCTCACGTTTTGCGGCATAAACCCCAGAATTTCGCGGTATTTTTCGCCGAGCTTGGATACGCTCGCACCGTTCCACAAGACGCTTCCCGAGGTTGCCGAAATCAAATCCGCGATGATGTTCATCATCGTGGTCTTCCCCGAGCCGTTAGGCCCGAGAAGCGCGTTGATGCCTGTTTTAAAGCTGAGTGAAACGCCGTCCAGCGCGGTCTTTTGTCTGTATTTTTTAGTGACGTTTTGCAAGGTCAATTCGTTCACGACAGCCGCCTCCTTTTACGAGCAAATAAATATCCTCCCAAAGCTGCCAAAACCGCCGTTATGATCACGCTTACGGCGAGGTTGACAAACAGCTCCGTTACGGGATAATCAAGTACATTCACGTAATCGCTCGACACGAAAAATCCGTTCGGGTCAAACAAGCATATCGGCGAGAATTTGAGCAGCCCGTGATGGAGAGCGTATTGCGTTGACTTGACCGTTGTTCCGCCGTGCGTTTGCAGAGTGCGCTCATACAGCACGAACAGCAGCGCGAAGACCGCTCCCGAGGCAGCCGCCGACGCGATAAGACTGCGGAACAGCAGCGCAAGGCACACCGTCAGAAAGCAGATGAACCAGCAGCACAAAATCCTCATTCCGACCGTTGCGAAAACGAACTGCAAAAAGCCGATGTTGTACGCGCAATTTATGTAGGAATCGTATATCTGAAGCGGAATATTCAAATCGGTCAAGCCGTATTTCGGAAGCACCGCGACGAGCTGTATCGCGGTGTAGAGCACCGCCGTGCACGCCGAGAAGATCATCAGCGTGAATATCTTTTTTCGGTATAAGCACAGCCTGCCGTTCTTCGATGTGAAATTGAATTTGAACACGCCGCTTCGTATTTCGCCGCAGAACAGCTCCGCGCTTATCAGTATACAGAAAAGTATCGGCAAAAGCGAAATGTAGGTGTCGTCCAACGCTAGCCGAAACCACATCACCGCCTTGTTGTCGCCCGTTGTCAGCTCGCGGCGGTTTTGGCGCTGCGCGATGATCTTGTCCGACAGGCGCTGCTTGTAGATGTTGGAGGTCTCAGCTTTGATGCGCTCCGCCGACTTTATCACCTGCTCGCTTCTTTGCTCGTATTCTTCTATGTAATCAAGCTCGGATTGGATCTCGGCGGGGTCGTATTTTCCCCAAGCCTCAAACGTCCCCATCGCGCGGAAGAAATACGCGAGCGCGGCGGCGAATATCACCGCGAAAAACACGACGATTATTTTATTGGACAGAATTTTCTTGAACTCGAATTTCATCTTTATCCCTCTATGCCTCCAAAGCGGCGGTTTTTATCACGGTTGTTAAATCGTCCTCGTAAAGCGTGAGCGTGTTTTTCGTGTTGCTATACGCGTAATAATTTCCGTCGAGGAAGAACAGCTCGTCCTCGTTTATATCGATGTCGTTTCGCGTGTGAGCTTCATTGGTTTCGGTATCATACAAACAAACGTCCCCCGCGCCATAGACCATATACTCGATATATTTTCCCACGCTGTTAAGGCGCACAGCGTTTTCCGCGTGCTCTTTTATCTCTCCCGTTTTGAAATCGTAAGAGCAAAGCGCCATTTTCTCATCCGAAAACCACAGCGTATTCCCGACAACAAAGCCCTCGGTGATCTTCGCCCCGATATTTACGGACACTCCCTCGCCGTTTTCGCTGTCGAGCTTCATCAAGCGATAGAGGCTGTCGATGTAGTAAATCTCCCCGTCGACGTAAAACACGCCGCCGGTGAACGGGCCGAAGTTTGCGACGGTAAATTTCACGTTGAAATCATTGTCAAGCAAATAGAAATGCGCGCCTTTGACCAGCACCAGATAATCGTCTCCGAGCGCGTAAACAACGCCGATAGAGGGCTCGGCGTGTTCGCTGTCCGCGCCGTCTGGCAGATCGTTTTTGAAAACCTGTTTATTATTTTCATCACAGAGATACAGATAGCCTTGCCTGTATGAAGTGCCGTCGCTTTTCGTGACAAGCTCGTTGTCAATACGAACAAGTTTTCTGTTAAACAGGCGGTATTCCATATTCGCCTTGCAGTTTACGTCCTCCGCTTTGTGACCGCACGCGGGATCGTCGCAGGCTATGGTCAGCGTGTTGGAGTTTTTGTTGTATTTTTTTACGTTTGAGTAGCCGAAATTTATGTAAATGCTGTTGTCGTCGTAAATAATATTTTCCTTGGATTTTAGCTCTCCCTCGCCTCCGAAATAGTTTTCATTGTTGGGTTTGCTTTTGCAGCCGCAAAGCCCCACAAGAATGATTCCCGCGGATAAAAGTAATGCGAGTTTTTTCATTCTAATCCCTCCAATGCAGCGGTTTGCTTTACGGTCGTCAGATCGTCCTCATACAGCGTAAGCGTGTCGCTGTCGGAATCGTAGGTGAAATAGTCGCCGTTAAAGCAATATAACTTCTTATATTCACTCGCCCACTCGCGAACCTCTCCGCTTTCCTTGTCGAACAGATAATCGCCCTTTCTGCCGCCGGATTTGTCGACGAAATTAATGAATTTCCCCGCGTGGTCCAGGAAAAACGCGTGCTCCGTGCGGATTTTTACCTCTCCCGTTTTGTAATCGAAGGTGCACAAGTCCTCGCCATTTGAGAACCACAGCAGATTGCCGTCAAAAGTGCCATGTCATATCTTCATTCCGTTTATATCTACGAGCGAAGGCTCGCCGCTTTCCATATCAAGCTTCATCAAGCGATAGAGATTGTCGATATAGTAAATTTCATTTCCCATATAATACACACCACCCAAATACGAGCCCGTGCCGATAACGGTGTACGCTATATTAAAATCGGTATCAAGAACATTAAAATACCCGCCGGGAAACAGCACCAGATAATCGTCCCCCAGCGCAAAAGCAAAGCCTATTTGGTTGTCGTGAGTGTCGTCGAGGTCATAGTCCTCCGGCAGCTCGTTTTTATATACCTGCTTGTCGTCCTCGCCGCAGAGGTACAAATAACCTTGAGACATGTATGTACCGTCGCTGTTCCGAACGATCTCGTCGCGTATTTTGATAAGTTCACCGTTAAAAACGCAGTAGTCCGCTTGCGCCTTACATCTCGAGTTCTCGTGACTGCAAGTGGGATCATTGCAGGCGACGGAAAGAGTGTTGGTGCTTTTGTTGTATTTGGTTAAGGTTGAATAGCCAAAGCTTGAGTAAATGTTGTTGTTATCAAAAAAATAATATCCGCCGTCAAAGGCTTTAAGCTCGCCCTCGCCGCCGAAATAGTTTTCCTCCACAGGCTTGTTTTTACAGCCGCAAAGCCCCGCCAGAATGATTGCTGTAATTAAAATTAATGCTGTTTTTTTCATTGTCATGTTCCTCCTAAGCTGATATTATTCCGTTGTTTTTCGACATTTTTCCCGAGCCCCTCAAATTAAACCATTTTCGTCCCGCCAAATTTCCCTTTCTGCCTTTATAGACAGATTTTTCGTGCAAATGTTACACCAAATCGAAGATTTTGTATAATTGCACAAAATCTAAATGGGGTTTTTAGTGCTTTTGACCAATCGTTTTCTCGCTGCTGTAAACAGTGATAGCTTCGGTCTTGCCATACTTGTCCGTCAGCTTGAAAGAGCCGTTTTTGTGTTGGACATCGCAAGAGAATTTGTGTACACCGTTTTTGTCCACTCCGTGCCGTCGTACTTGCTCCAAGTCAAAAAGAGTCCCTGCTTCCGGAGCGTCTGTTCGGCAGCGATCTTTGTCACGTTCGAATCGCCTTTGACTTCGCTTTCACATATTACTGTTGTGCCGCTTATGGAAAGCAACGAAATGACCTTCTTCATTTATGCCATTTGCTTTTTATGGGAATGGCAACTTTTCGCTTTCTCTTATGTCAGCGAAAATCTCTGCGGTTGCCGTACTATGCATAAACAAAAATCTCAAAACACATTTTGCTCTGATATTTCGGAAAGAACTTTTAGGAATGGCTATACTTCTTCCGTTTGTTGTTGCTTGTACTACAATGTTTTCGGTAAAAATTTTTTTGTATCTTGTTCGGAAAAATCTTTACATTGGGGAGTGTTTCGACAACTCAATTTATAATCATAATTTGGTCTCTTGTGGCAGAAGAAATAGGCTGGAGAGGATATTTAGAGCCATATAATCCTATTGATAATAACGGAAGCGTCTTCCCATATACTATATTGATCATATTAGAAGCAGTGGCAATATTTATATTTTGGTGTTTTAGGAAAAAAGAAAAGAGCTATCTTGCTTATGAAAATTCTGATTTGTGATAGTACAATGAATAATGTACTATACCCCGAAGCGGTCGTGTCAAACTGCTTCGGGGCTTTACTTCTTTAAGAGATACAACTTTGTGCGGCGGCTTTGTTCTTTTCCGCCCAAGCCTTTCATATTATATTGTATGTTAGAGTTAAAGCTAAGAAAAACGGTTTTGTGCCTTGATTTCTCGTTCTTCGCGGTTGTCGCGCTGTATCTGCTGCTCGACGAGAGCGGCTTCGGGCTGGCGGCGCTTGGGGCTTGCGCGCTTCACGAGACCGCGCACTTTGCCGCAATGGCGCTTTTCGGCGTTCCTGCGGAGCGCGTAACGCTTTACGGCGCGGGAATTCGCATATCGTCATTTCTTGAACGTGTGCCGCCGCTTCGCAGGATAGTTATACTCAGCGCGGGCTGCCTTGCGAATTTCGCGGCGGCGTTAGTATTTTGGAGGCTCGGGGAGCTTGGCGCATTTGCGGTCGAGCTGTTCACCGGGATCTTCAATCTTCTGCCGCTCGGCTCGCTCGACGGCGCGGCGCTGCTGAAAATGCTCGTTATCAGACGATGTAAGGCGGAAAAAGTTGACAGGGTGATGAAAACCGCTTCGGTGATTTCCGCGGTATTTGTTTTCACGGCGGTGATTTATGCGGGCGGCGCGGCGTCGTTCACGCTGATAACCACCGCGCTTTACATTATAATTCTCAGCGGCGCGGGGTAATGTCTAAAAATTTTTCTGCATTACTTGACAAATTCCGCAAAATGTTATATAATGAAATCAACGGAAGCAATGATTTTTTCGGCGGTTTTCCCCGCCGAAAGCGGGGGAAACCGCTTAAATCGGAGTTACCGAAATATTTTTTAAGGAGAAACTTCTATGAGATACGAAATCAAAGGCGAACCGATGCCCGTTGTGCTTTGCTATCTTGACGCAAACGAGGCGGTAATGTGCCAAAAGGGCGGCATGGCTTGGATGACCCCGAATATGACGATGTCCACAAGCACCGGCGGCTTCGGCAAGGCAATTGGCAAAATGTTCTCGGGCGAGTCGATGTTCCAGAATACATACGTTGCGGAGGGCGGTCCGGGTATGATCGCTTTCGCTTCGAGCGTTCCCGGCTCAATCATTCCGCTTGACATCAGCCAGGGCGATATGATCGTTCAGAAGGGCGGCTATCTTGCTTCGCAGCCCTCCGTGGAGCTTTCCGTCGCGTTCCAGAAAAAGCTCGGCGCGGGCTTCTTCGGCGGCGAGGGATTTATTATGCAGCGTCTGCACGGCACGGGCGTGGCGTTCTTGGAAATCGACGGCTACGTTGTGGAATATGATCTCCAGGCGGGTCAGCAGATGGTTATCGACACGGGTTATCTCGCGGCGATGACGGGCACCTGCACTATGGATATCGCTACCGTAAAGGGTCTCGGCAATAAGCTGTTCGGTGGCGAGGGCTTCTTCAACACGGTTGTAACCGGTCCCGGCAAGATCTACTTGCAGACCATGCCGATCAATCAGCTCGCGGGCGCGGTTGCGGGCTTTATTCCTCATTCGTAATTAACACAAATCCCCGCGGTGAAATCCGCGGGGATTTTTTGTATGAGCGCGGATTGGTCTCCCGAATAAAGACGTGTTGGAGATTTTCCATAAAAATTTTAAAAAACCCTTGCAATTTATGTAAAAATGTGTTAAAATATATTTGGAGTGAAAAATGCGAGTGATATTGCCGTAGCGAAGCGGAGGCAATATCACGAGGCAAGGCGAACGGAGCGAAGCGAAGTGAGCCGATTTTTCACGATTTAAAATATAGTGTAAATCCTGCGGGAACACCCGCTTATTTGGAGGTTGTGTTATGAAGATCTTATATGCAGCAAGTGAAGCGCTGCCGTTTGCGGCAAGCGGCGGTCTGGCGGACGTTGCGGGCTCGCTGCCCAAGGCTCTGGTTCAGGCGGGGCACGACGCGCGCGTCGTAATGCCCTATTACGTAAACACGATAAAGCCCGAGCAGAAGGAAAAAATGCGCTTTATCACAAACTTCACCGTTCCCGTTGGCTGGAGAAGCCAGTACTGCGGCGTATTTTCGCAGGAGGTTGACGGCGTAACCTACTACTTCCTCGACAACGAGTTCTATTTCAAGCGCGACAACGGGCTTTACGGCTATTATGACGACGCGGAGAGATACGTGTTCTTCAGCCGCGCGGTTCTGGAGATGTTGCGCCATATCGATTTCCACCCGCAGATTATCAACTCCAACGACTGGCAGTGTGCGCTTATCCCCGTTTATCACCACCTGTTCTACAAGAACGAGTGGGGCTTCGGCGATATCAAGAACGTGTTCACGATACATAACATCGGATATCAGGGTCAGTACGGGCTCGATCTCGTAAGAGAAATCGTCGGAATCCCGCCGCAGAACGTGAATATTCTCGAATACGACCGTGATATCAACTTTATGAAGGGCGCTATTGAGGTCGCGGACAAGGTTACTACAGTTTCCCCGACCTACGCGACGGAAATTCTTGACCCTTGGTATTCTCACGGGCTTGACAGAATTCTCCGCAACAAGCAGTACAAGACGACGGGCTTCCTCAACGGTCTCGACGTTGATCTGTACAATCCCGAAAAGGACAACACGATAGCGGCGAAGTTCTCCGCGAAGAACCACAAGGGTAAGGCGGCGTGTAAGGCGGCGATCTTCGAGGAATTCGGTATGCCGCAGTATGACATTCCGCTTCTCGCGATGATATCCAGATTTGCGGATCACAAGGGTTTCGACCTTGTAAAGTACGTGTTTGACGAGATAGTCGCGACCGATATGCAGGTTGTTATCCTTGGCTCGGGCGAGCATCAGTATGAGGACTTCTTCCAGGAAATGCACTGGCGTTATCCGGATAAGGTGGGCTTCTACAAGGGCTACAACCCCACGCTTGCGAAGAAGATCTACGCGGGTGCGGATATGTTCCTTATGCCTTCAAAGAGCGAGCCGTGCGGGCTTGCCCAGATGATCGCGGCAAGATACGGCACCGTGCCGATCGTTCGCGCGACCGGCGGACTCAAGGACAGCATCATCGACGCGGGCGACGACGGCATCGGCTTTACGTTCCAGAGCTACAACGCGCACGATATGCTTGATTCTATCAAGCGCGCGAAGGCTTATTATGACAATAAGTCCGAGTGGACAAAGCTTATGACCAGAGCAATGAAAACCGACTTCAGCTGGGCGGCATCCGCTAAGCTGTATATCGGGCTTTATAAGGAGCTTACGGGCGAATAATCGAATATAAGGCGGCAAAACGGGGTTTTGCCGCTTTTTTCGGGAAGAGCAGATATTTTTGGAATTTTCCCCGCCGGAGGCGGAGAAAATTCCCGAGATAATATTCTAAACTTTGTTTCTTAAAAGTGAGGGAGAAAAATGGACAATAAGGCTATCGGTGTAAAAAAGAGCATGAATTACGCGCTCGCCTACGCGATACTCGCTTTGTGCGGCGGCGTTTTCTATCGTGAGTTCACGCGGTTCAACGATTTCAGCGGCGTGACCGCTCTAGGCAAGATACATACACATTTCTTTTTGCTGGGAATGTTTATGTACCTGATAATCGCTCTGTTCGCGCGGCATTATGACCTGTACTCAATGAAAACCTTCAAGTCGTTCCGCGGGATCTACAACACGGGTGTGCCGATGACGGGGATAATGCTCGGCTTCCGCGGAGTGTTCGACGTGCTCCCCGAAAAGCTCACGAGGGGCGCTGACAAGGCGATCTCGGGAATTGCGGGGATTGGGCACATTCTTACGGGGGTCGGTATCATTCTCTTGATAATTAGCCTCAAGAAAGCCGCGGTTTCCGAAAAAACGGAGACAAAATCGACGACTTAATTCTCAAAGACTAAATATGTGAGGTTTTTTCAAAATACCCTTGAAAAAATTTCCGTATTGTGGTATAATATAATATAGTGTAAAAATCAACCGAAAGGAATGGAGAAATATGGCAAAAATTGCCGTTTTGGGCTACGGAGTTGTGGGCTCTGGCACGGTGGAGGTCTTTTACAAAAACAAGGAAAACCTCGAAAAGAAGGCGGGCGAGCCGCTGGATATCAAGTATATCCTTGATGTGCGGGAGTTCCCCGACAGCCCCTACGCGGATAAGTTCACAAAGGATTTCAACGTGATTTTAAACGACCCGGAGGTCAAGGTAATCGCGGAGGTCATCGGGGGATTGAAGTTCTCCTACGGCTACGTAAAATCCGCTTTGGAGGCGGGGAAGAGCGTCGTCACGTCAAACAAGGAGCTTGTCGCGGCAAAGGGCGCGGAGCTGCTCAGCATCGCGAAGGATAAGAACGTAAACTTCTTCTTCGAGGCGAGCGTCGGCGGCGGAATTCCGATCATCAAGCCTATCCACGCTTGCTTAGAGGCAAACGAGATAGACGAGATAGCGGGAATTCTTAACGGCACGACGAACTTTATTCTCACGAAAATGATCCGCGAT
>JAIDPG010000359.1 GCA_029062865.1 Oscillospiraceae bacterium | reverse complement strand
CTTGCGGAGTGCATCAAAACCGCAGCGAAATGCGACGTTGACGGGTTGATTGTTCAGGATCTCGGCGTTGCGGCTCTTGCGAGGGAAATCTGCCCCGAGCTTCCGCTCCACGCGTCGACGCAGATGACGCTGAACAGCGTCTGCGGCGTAAAAGCCGCGGAAAAGCTCGGATATTCGCGCGTCGTTATCGGCAGAGAGCTTTCAAAAAGCGAGATCGCGAATATCTCCGAAAACACAAAAGCGGAGCTTGAGGTTTTCGTGCACGGCGCGCTTTGCGTCTGCGTAAGCGGGCAATGCTATATGAGCAGTCTGTTCGGCGGGAGAAGCGGCAATCGCGGGCTTTGCGCCCAGCCGTGCCGCCTCGATTTCACGTGCGGCGGGCGGCATAATATCATTTCGCTTAAAGACCAGTCTCTTATCGGGCATCTGAACGACCCGGAACTGTTAAACATCGCGTCTTACAAGATAGAAGGCAGAATGAAGCGCCCGGAGTACGTCGCGTGCGCAGTAAACGCCTGCAGGAACTCAATTGACGGCAAGCCCTACGATATAGAGCGCCTCGGCGGGATTTTCTCGCGCGGCGGGCTCACCGAGGGCTATTACGACGGCTTGATGCTTGATATGAACGGTATTCGCGGCAAGGAGGACGTAGAAAACTCCACCGCGGCATTAAAGGGCATAAAAGAGCTCTACAAAGCCGAATTTCCGAGAGTGCCGCTTGATCTTGACATTACGATAAAGCGAGGACAAGGCATTTCCTGCGTTGGAAGCATAGGAAAATACGGTGGGTTCATCACGTACACCGACGAGATGCCCGAGGAAGCAAAGGGCGCGCCGCTCACCGAAAAGTCCGTCGTCGAGCGCATGAGCAAGCTTGGCGGAACGCCGTTTTATCCGCAGAAGATCACCGCGGAGGTCGACGACGGGCTGTACGTTTCGGCGGCGGTGCTGAACCGTTTGCGCAGGATCATCTGCGACCGGATCTTGATCAAAGATCCCGGGTACGAGATCCGTGAATATAATCTACCGAGAAAACCCAAGCCGAGAACGGAGACTACCGTGCAATACCGCGCGGAGGTCTCGACGAGGGAACAGCTAGATCAGGCTTTGAGACTTGATTTCGAGTTGATCTATGCGCCGATGTGCTTGCTTGACGAGAACACCCCGCAAAAGAAGCGGATTGCGATTATTCCGCCGAATATACTTACCGATTGCGAGGAGGAGTGCGAGGAGCGCCTTTCGGAGCTTCGGGAAATGGGTTTTAACAAGGGACTTGCGCACACGTTGGCGCACGCGGAGCTGCTGAAAAAATGCGGGTTTAATCTTCTGGGCGGCTTTCGCATGAACGTGTTGAACTCTATGTCGGTAAAATCCTGCATAGAGCTCGGCTTTTGGGATATAACGCTCTCTATTGAGGGCAAAGCTGCTGAGCTCGCCGAGATAAGCTCTTCAAGACCCTTGGGGATCGTCGCCTACGGGAGGCTTCCGCTTATGCTGACAAGGCGCTGCCCGATAGCTAACGGCAAGCCCTGCGGAAAAAACGGCTGTAACGGCTCGCTTAAGGACAGACACGGAAATGAAATCCCCGTGTTTTGCGGAAAAAACAGCGTCGAGCTGCTTAACCCCGATACGCTTGTTTTAAGCGACAAACCCGAAACTCTTCAAAAATTCGACTTTGCCGTGCTGAAATTCACGACGGAAACGAATGTCGCGGAAATCCTGCGGCTTTACAAAGAGCAGAGAAAACCGGACGGCAAGCTGACGCGGGGGCTTTATTTCAGAGGAGCCGAATAATTCAAATAGGAAAAATGGAAAGGACTGCGGATATGGGGACAGACATCTTTGATAAGAAATCCGCTTTGCTTGAGGAGAAGCTGTTTGACAGGGATGCTCTCTGCGAGCTTTCCTCCG
>JAIDPG010000358.1 GCA_029062865.1 Oscillospiraceae bacterium | reverse complement strand
CAGACTTGCTGCGGCACACAAAGAAATCCGCTTAATGCTGCTCGGTTCCCCGCCTGACATGGTTCACAGCACTCTGTTGCACAGGGTCTGCCCCCATGATCCGGGGCATTGTCATAACTCTTATTATTATACACTATCCTGCCGAAAAAATCAAGGGCTTTTTGGATTTTTTCGGTTATCCGCTTGCGCGGCGGCATTTCTCCCCGCGTTCGAGGGGGAGAAATGCGCTGTTAAAAACAAATCAAGCGCTTCTTGGATTTTTTCGGGAAGTGCCCGTCAAAGCTCGAATTTCCCGCCTGCGAAATCAAACGTCGCGAAGTAGTCCTCGGGAGTTTCGGCGCGGCGTATCTGCTTTACGCTTCCGTCCTCGCGAAGCAGAAGCTCCGCGCTTCTCAGCTTGCCGTTGTAGTTGTAGCCCATAGAGAAGCCGTGCGCGCCCGTGTCGTGAATGGCTATGTAGTCGCCGAGCTCTATTTTCGGGAGCATACGGTCTATCGCGAACTTGTCGCAGTTCTCGCAAAGTCCGCCCGTGATGTCGTATTTCGTATCACACGGAGCGTTCTCCTTGCCGAGCACCGTGATGTGGTGATACGAGCCGTAAACGGCAGGGCGCATAAGGTTCGCGGCGCACGCGTCCAAGCCGATGTATTCCTTGTAGATGTGCTTCTCGCGGATAGCGGTAGCGACTAACATTCCGAACGGCGCGAGCATAAACCGCCCGAGCTCGGTGTAGATCGCGACGTCACCCATTCCCGCGGGGACAAGTATCTCCTCAAACGCCTTGCGCACGCCCTCGCCGATGACCGCGATGTCGTTCGCGGGCTGATCGGGCTTGTACGGAATTCCCACGCCGCCGCTCAGGTTGATAAACGACAGCTCCACGCCCGACTTTTCCTTTATCTCCACAGCCGCCTTGAACATGATCCGCGCGAGCGTCGGGTAGTATTCGTTGGTGAGCGTGTTTGAAGCAAGAAACGCGTGCATACCGAAACGCTTCGCGCCCTTTTCCTTGAGTATCTTATACGCCTCGATTATCTGCTCGTGCGTCATTCCGTACTTCGCGTCGCGGGGCGTGTCCATAACGTTCGGCGAGCCGTCGGTCTTGAACTCCCCTCCGGGATTGTAGCGGCAGCAGATAGTCTCGGGAATTCCCGTTAATTTATCAAGAACGTCAATGTGCGTGAAGTCATCAAGGTTGATGATAGCCCCAAGGTCATATGCCTTGATGAAATCCTCGTCGGGAGTCGCGTTGGATGAGAACATAATGTCGTGGTTTTTCGCGCCGACCTCGTCGGAGAGCAGAAGCTCCGTGTAGCTGGAGCAGTCAAACCCGCAGCCCTCGCTCTGCAGAACCTTCATAATAAACGGGTTAGGCGTAGCCTTGACCGCGAAGTACTCGCGGAAGCCCTTGTTCCACGAAAATGCCGCTTTAAGCGCCCGCGCGTTCTCGCGTATGCCCTTTTCGTCGTAGATGTGGAACGGCGTGGGATAGCTTTTTACTATCTCGTCTATCTGCTCTTTTGTTACAAATGCTTTTTTCATATAATGTGTCCCTCTCTTTATGTTTATATAAGATTTAAACGGTAACGCCGCCCATTGCCGTCACGGCGAACATCGCCGCGGTAAACACGATTTTTCCGACGATGAAAGCCCTGCGGGCATTACGAAGCTGCTTCTCCGTGCAATTTTCGGGGTGAGTAAAAACATTCGTATGCTGCGGCATTGTTGAACAAAGCGTGCATACAGCGTATATAATAAGCGTCGATAAAATCATAATTATCGCGACGCCCGATACCCTGCCGAGAGCCATAAGAACGACATATCCCGCAACGCCGCACGCGGCAATGATCGCCGCCGTGAGCTCGGCAAGTTTTTCGCCTTTTGTGTAGGTGAGCTTTTCGATAGGCATACCTTTTCTCCTTACCCGTTGACAAGCCCCGCGATCACCTTGCCAATAACGGGCGACAGCAATAAAAGCGCGATCATAAACGCAATCTTCGCGGAGTACATTATCCAGTAGCCCTTTGGGGTCGGTCTTTTTTGGGACAGCCACGTAAACAGCAGATAAGCGGCTATCGTTATCGGCATTAAGAAAACACCCACACCGTTAATAAGATAACTTCCCATTCCATAAAGATACCCGATCAGAACGGCAAACAGCGCGACCACACCGAATGTCTCCGCGACCGCGAACCATGCGCCCTTTATTTTCAAATAAATCGCCCCCGTTTAAACGTTCAGGTACTTGTTGAGGAACTGCACGGACAAGCCTATCCACTCTCTTACGTGCGCGTTCACGTCCGCGGAGGAGCGCGCTATCGGCTTGTCGGCGGTGGAAATGCCGTGCGGGCCCTCGTCGTAGAGATGAAGCTCCACGGGGATCCTGTTCGAAATGCACGCCTTAGCCATTACAAGCGAGTTGTGCGCGGAAACGCTTGCGTCGTTTGCCGTCGCCCAGATAAAGATAGGCGGCGTTTTCGGCGTTACGCGGTTTTCCAGCGACAGCCGCGACAGGTCGGAGCGCGTCGGCTCGCTTCCCAGCAGCACCTCAAAGCTCCCCTCGTGCGGAGAGGTCACGCCGCTGATGACGGGATAGCAAAGCACGGCGGCGTTCGGGCGGAGCTCCTCGGCGGAGCAGCCTATGGTTTTCACAAGCGAGATGTCGTTCCACATAGTAGCCAAGCACCCCGCAAGATGTCCGCCCGCGGAAAAACCGAGAACGGCTATCTTGTTCGGATCAATGCAGAATTCCTCGGCGCGGAGGCGTATCTTGTAGAACGTGTAAGCCGCGTCGACAAGCGGCGTGGGGAAACGCGCGTTGCAGGTGTACGAGACAACAAACGCCGCGTAGCCCGCCGCGAGGTACTGAAAAGCCACGGGCTCGCCCTCGCGCTCGGAGCAGTGATTATACCCGCCGCCGGGGAAGATCACGACGGACGGTCGGCGCTCGCAGTACTCGGAGCCGCCGATAGCGTCGGGCAAATAAGCCTTAACAAACGCCGTCTTTTCGGGATTTATTGAAAAAGTCTTAACAGTCACAACAAAGACCCCCCTTTTGAATATACACTATATTTTTATTATAGCATAATTTGGGAAATAAATCAAGACTTTTTTTGAAGTTGAATCTTAAGATGTTAGAGGTCGGGTTGACGCTTCGCGTCAACCCTGAGGCAAGAACGTTTCCCCCGCCTGCGGCGGGGAAACGTTTAATTATTAGTGCTTGCCTCTAGTAGGCTTTAAAGCGATTGATAAGCGGCTTTATGTTGTCTTTTTGAGCGGAGCTGAAAGAAACAATAACAACGTAATCGTCCTTAAAGATCGGGATCAGCAAATCGTAAGACGTATCTCCGAGTATCGTCATACTGTATTCGATACTGCGGGTGCTTTTGCCGAGGAAATCGACGGTGCCGATCGAAGCGAAGATGTTCTCCTCCGCCAAATGCTGCTTCGCGGTTTCAAAATACTCCTCCTCATCCGGCAGCCCCAGAGTTTTACGGTCGTGAACCGTGATGTCCACGGTATCTCCCGCAGTCGTTATAACAATCATTTCCGAAATCGAGCCGTCCTTTTCAAACGCCTTCCGAATATTCTTGTCGGACATATCGGAAATACCGTTACCCCTTGCGAGTGTTTCGTCCGTGAAAATAATACTGTCCGAATCAAAGCTCGCCTTCAGTCCGATGTACTTGGACGTGTAGGTCGTGCCGCTTATCGTTCCGTGCGAGAACTTCTTCCCGCCGCACGCCGTCATCAAAAGCATCAGAGTGCAAAGCAATATGAGCGAAAATATCCTGCTTGCCTTTTTCATAATGTGGCTCTCCTTTTTCAGAAAATCAAATCGTAAGTTTACCAACCGTATTCTATTATAGCACATCTTCTGAACTAGGTCAAGAGCGTTTAGAGATCAGAGGCAAGAGCTCCGCGCTGCCAACTCTTGCCTCCTGCCTCTAAAATTCTTGCCTCTAAGAATGTATATTTCCCACTTTTTGGTCAACACTACCACTGTCCATAAAAACAAAATACCGAAAGGAATGTTACTATGAAGAGAAAAAACAAGGATCAAACAAGGCTCTGGACGGTCGTGGCGGCTTCGGGAGTCGCGGCGGTGGCGGTGGCGACGTTCGCGGCTTACCGCTCTACGGTGAACAGGCTCGTGCCCACAAGCACAAACACCGGGACAAGCTCGAAAACCTATACGTTCTCAGCACCCGCAGTCAGCACGCCGAATATCCCCGATGTGCCCGTGCAGAATAACGTCACAAACGTTCCGAAACCGAGCAGTTCTGCACCGACAAGCTCCGACGTGCCCGCCAATAAGCCGATAATCGCGGACGTGGGTAATATCCTGCCTGTTGACGGCGAGGTCTCACACGAGTTCAGCAACGGCGAGCTCGTCAAGTCGGAAACGCTCGGGGTGTGGAAAACCCACGACGGCGTTGACATTCTCTGCGAGCTCGGCACGGACGTTAAGTCAATGTCCGAGGGCGTGGTCAAGGAGATAAAGGACGACCCGCTGTGGGGCGTTTACGTCATCGTGGAGCAGAAAAACGGGCTTGACGTGCAGTATTGCGGGCTCGCTAAGGAGCTTAACGTCAAGGCGGGGCAGGAGGTAAAGCAGGGCGAGATCCTCGGCAAGACCTCGGATACAAACCAGTGCGAGATAATGCAGCCGCCGCACCTTCACCTATCCGTCAAGCAAAACGGCGAGTGGATCGACCCGCTTTCGGTCGTTCAGTAAAGAAAACCGCGGAAGATCCGCGGTTACATAATTAACGATTTATTGTGCAAATTGCCCTGTTTTTAAGAAAATTTTCAGCGAATTTCATAATACGGCGGGATTTCCAAAAAAACCATTTGACAAACGGGCAAAAATGTGAGAAAATATAAATAAGAGAATAAAATCAAGATTTTGTCTTCCCCCCGCCGAGGGCGGGGAAAGATGAAAGAAAATAAGATTTCTAAAGCATTTGGAGTTTAAAATGAAGCTAATAAAAAAAATCTCGCTGCTGCTTATGGCGGCGGTGCTTGCCGTGGGATTTTCCGCGGCGAATATAACAACGGCGACCGCCGATAAGGAAAACGAGGCGGAGCAGACTGCCCCGAAAGCGGACGTTCTCGCGGAGTATGGGAACGCGGAGTATGAGGAAATCGACACGTCAAGGTTCAGACGGTGGAACGGCGTGAGCGAGTTTACCGATGGTCAGAATTACTACATATACCGCGAGCTGGAGCTTCGCGGCGAAGCCGACATGACCTTGCCGAAAAACTCCGCGCTGCTGATAAAAAGCGGCGCAAAGCTTATCGTTTACGACGAGAGCGCGCTTACTGTCAAGGGAAAGATCATCATCGAGCCGGGCGGGCAGATGATCGTTTCGGGAAAGCTTGTCGCGTCGCCGGAGTCCGAAATCGAGTGCTACGGCGAGTTCTCGGCGACTCCGAAATCCACGTTGGAGCTCTCCTGCGAGTTTTTCATCGGGAACAGCGGCGCGGCGGCGTTTTCGGGCGTTGTCAACGTTTACAAGCAGGGATTATTCGCGAACGGCGGCACTTTAACGTTCACGAAGAATTCAATCGTTAAGGTAACGGGCAAAGTAATAGGCGGCAAAAGCGGCGTGATTTTCCTGAAGGGCGACTTCTCGCTGACAATGAACGCCGCGATGGAATCTCACGGCTGGCTGTACGTTTATCACGACACGGCTATCGCGGGAATATTGACGCTCGGCGAGGGCTCGGAGCTCTACACGGCGTACGGCTCGCGGCTTCAATACACGAAAAGCGGCTTTTTGCGCGACTACCGGAACGGAGAGCCGGAAATTATTGAAAAAACAGCCGAGGAATACAATAATCATCCGGAAATGGTTCAGTGGATAGGGATCGATGTTTCGCGCTATCAGGGCGCGATCGACTTCGAGCGCGTAAAGGCGGCGGGCGTTGACTTCGTGCTGCTGCGCTCGTCGATAGGCGACGGCTCGGACATCACGACCGGCGAGGACATCCGCTTCGCGGTGAATATGAGAGAAGCAAAAAAAGCGGGGCTTATGGTGGGCGCGTATCACTATCTCCTCGGCGAGGACGTTGAGGACGCGCTGGCGGAGGCGCGGTTCTTCATAAAGACGATCTCCAAATACGAGCTGGATTTCCCGGCGGTTCTCGACTTTGAGGACCCGTGGCAGCAGGACTATCTCACGAACGATGAGCGCACGGCAATGGCGCTGGCATTCCTGCGCGAGGTGGAAAACGCGGGCTATTATCCGATGCTCTACGTCAACACAAACTGGGCGGAGAACTATCTTGATATGAGCAAGCTCGGCAAGTACGAGCTCTGGCTCGCGGAGTGGCACCCCAAGCCGTCCTACAACGGCAGGTTCGGCATCTGGCAGTATACCGCCTACGGCGGGGTTTCGGGGATCGACGGCGACGTGGATCTGGATATTTGCACGAAGAATTATCGGAAGCTTATTGTCAACGGGAACTACAATCACCTTAACAGTTGATAGTTTAATAGTAGTTAGCAGCCGGTTATTGCGTCGGATTATGACGTTACGTCGCGACAACAATATAATCCCCCCGTTTCGCGGGGGGATTAAGTCTGTATATAAACCCGTTGTTCCCCCGCCTTTGGCGGGGGAACAACTAACTACCGGCTGCTATTAAACTAATAACTATCAGAATTCGGGTTTGTCTTCCTCTTGATTATCCACCCTCTTGCTGTTAAGAACAGCTAAAGTCACGAAGAACATCAGCGCGCCTATCGCTATCGAAATCAAGCACGAAACGAGAATGTTCGTAAGGTTTTCGGAGAGAATGTCACCGAGCGACGGCTCGGAGAGGGCGCTTATGAGATTTAAAAGCGCGAACGGCTGGTATTTCGAAAGCCCCAGTGCCGAGATAATCGACGGCAGGAAAAGCTGCCCCACAAATACGATCGGCACCATGACCCCGGGTCTCGACGAGCAAAGCCCAAGCGCCAGATAAACCGTGATGATAAACGCCATATAAACGCCCATCATAAGCGCCGTGAGCGCTATTTGCCCGAAGCTGAGCCTGTCGGCGCTGAACATCGAGTTGCAAAGCCCGCCCGCCGCGAGCGCGCCCAAAAACGTGAATACAAATACCGAAAGCGGATAGATAACAAACTTCGGGATGATGTAGTTTTTGTATTCAAGCCCCGCGCAGAGCGGCACTATCATCTCGCGCTTGCGCTGCTCGCTGCCCGCGGGCTTGATCATCACGATCATTATTATGAGAAGCGCGTACGCCGCGAGGCTAACAAGCGTCGTCGAGAACATGATCTGCGAGCTGCTGTAGGCGTCCAGCATATCGCCGAAGCCCAGACCGTCAAGCCCCGAAATATCCGGGGCTTCGCCGCCGCTTGTTTTTATCTCCGCGACAAGCTCCGCTTGATATTGCTGCCCATCAAGCTTCGACAAGTCCATGCTGTTCATCTGGTCAAGCATCACGGCGACGAATTTGAACATCAGCGGGTTCACCAAAGCAAAACCGAAGATCGCGAGGATTATGCCGAGAAGCTTGCCTTTTCTCGCGAACTGCGCCATCTCTTTTTTGAAGCTGTATTTTAACTGCGCCTTCATCAGCCCACCACCTTTCCGAATACCTCTTCAAGCGAAGCCGTGCCGAGCCTGAAGCTTTCTATGACGACGTCGTTCTCCGCGGCGAGCTTTATAAGCTGCTTTGCAACGTTGTTTGAATTATCCTCAAACCCGCCGAAGCGGAATACGCCCGTTTCGTTGTTGAACTCGGCGATCGCGAAATCCACTTTAAGCAGCGCGATCTTCTGCGCGTCGGTGAGCTCCCGCACGGAAAGCTCCACAACGTCGCCGCTGTATTTTCGGAGAATGGATCTGATGTCGCCCTCCTCGGCTATCTGCCCGCCGTTTACGATGCCTACACGGTTGGCGACGCGCTCAACGTCCGTTAAAATATGCGTGGAAAGAACGATCGTCGAGCCAAGCCCTTTCAGCCGCTCGATTATCGCGATGACCTCTAAACGCCCCTGCGGGTCAAGCGCGGAGGTCGGCTCGTCGAAGATAAGCAGCTCCGGCTTTTTGAGGATAGCCGCGCCCATTCCGAGACGCTGTGTCATTCCTCGCGAGAAGCCCTTTGTGCGCCTGTTTGCCGCGTCACGGAGACCAACGATCTCCAGAACCTCGTCGGCGCGCTTTTTGATGTCGCCGTCATACTCGCAGCAAGCGCCGATGTATTCAAGATATTCCCGCGCGGTCATATAGTCGAAGATCGCGGGGCTTTCGGGGAGATAGCCGATAGTAACGGGCTTTCCGTCACCGAGCTTCACCTCGCCCTCATCCTTTTTGATTACTCCGCAGATGATGTTCATCGTCGTGGTTTTGCCACAGCCGTTGCGCCCGAGAAAGCCGTAAACGTCGCCGTCGTTTACGTCCATACTAAGCCCCCGAAGCACGGGAAAGCCACCGTAGCTTTTCTTTAGGTTTCTGATAGTGATCATAAACGCACCCCTCTTCCGTAATGTACAATATACAATAACAATTAACGATTTTTATATTAACTCCGCGTCTCGCCAGGATTCAATAAACAAGTCGCAAACGCCGCGCGTGTCGCCCTCCTCGTCGGCAACCTCGTCATAAACTCCCACGGTGAAAAAGCCCGCCTTGTGAGCCGTTTCGGCGCAGTATTCCGCGTCCTCGAACACCGCGCAGTCGTCGATCTCCGCGCAGAGACGCTTTGCCGCCTCTAAATAAATATCCGGGTATTCCTTAAACACGCCGAGCTCGTGGCAGTCGACGTAGAACTCCATAAAATCCAGCAAGCCCGTTTTCGCGAGCAGGGGCTCGGAAACATCGCGCCTTGTCGCGCTTGCGACGCACATTTTTATCCCCGCCGCTCTCGCCCTTCGGAGGAACTCAAGAACGCCGTCTTTAAGCGAAATTCTGTCGCGATAATGCCCGCGCATACTGTCGTAAACCACCTCGACCGCCTCGCGGTCGTAAAAATCCACGCCGTCAGCCTCGCGCCGCCAGAAGCGCATACTCCCGCAAAGAGTGCCGTCCAGATCGAATATGTAAAATCTTTTCATAATATCACCGTTATTAGTATAACACATCTGCGCAAAAAAATCAAGCCCCCACAAACGGCGGTGGCTGTGAAAATGCGGGTCTTTTTTATGCGGTTTTGTTACACTAACAGGCTCGTTTTTTTTAAGTCGCAGAAAAACGCGCCCTCGCAAAGAGCTGAAAGCGAGCCCGAAGGGCGAAGCCTGAAGCCTTTGCGGTCTGCAAAAAACTCCCTCGGCAAAGCCGAGGGAGTTTTGCTGACCGGTGCTCCATGTGTCCGGGGGTAAGTTTACTCGATAGGTGACACTACCAATGCGCCGCCCTCCGCGGTTACTTTGATCGTGTCTTCCTGTCTGAGCTTGTCGGCGAGAATCTCCCTCGCTATCAGCGTTTCGAGATTGCGCTGCATATAGCGCTTCAGCGGTCTCGCGCCGAAAGACGGATCGTAGCTCTCGTCGACGATAAGCTGCTTCGCCTCGTCGGTGAGCTCCAGACCGAGCTGCTTCTCTTTGAGCCGCTTCGCGAGATCCTTTGCCTGAAGGTCGATAATGCCGAATATCTCCGTTTTTGTAAGCGGCTTGTAGAATACTATCTCGTCAAGACGGTTGAGGAACTCGGGTCTGAACGACTGCTTCAGCAGCTTGTCAACGTTGTCACGCGCCGCTTCGGTGATCTGCCCGTCATCGCCTATACCGTCGAGAATAAACTGCGAGCCGAGGTTCGACGTGAGGATTATTATCGTGTTTTTGAAGTCGATAAGCCGCCCGCGGCTGTCCGTCACTCTGCCGTCGTCAAGCACCTGAAGCAGCACGTTGAACACGTCCGGGTGAGCCTTTTCTACCTCGTCAAAGAGGATAACGGAATAGGGCTTGCGGCGAACCGCGTCGGTGAGCTGTCCGCCCTCCTCATAACCGACATATCCGGGAGGCGCGCCGATAAGGCGGCTTACGGTGTGCTTTTCCATATACTCGCTCATGTCAAGGCGGATCATGCTGTGCTCGTCGTCAAACAACGCCTCGGCGAGCGCCTTAGCGAGCTCCGTTTTGCCGACGCCCGTCGGTCCCAAGAACAGGAACGAGCCGAGCGGCTTCCGCGGGTCGTTTATTCCCGCGCGGGAGCGCATTATAGATTCCGTCACGCGGCTTACCGCCTCGTCCTGACCCATAACGCGCTTGTGGAGAGTGTCGGCGAGCATCAGTATCTTCTCGCGCTCGCCCTCCATCAGCTTCGCCACGGGAATTCCCGTTCTTCTTGCGACTATCCGCGCAATCTCGTCGTCCGTTACTTTGTCGCGCAGGAGAGAGCCTGCCTTTGCGGCTTCCGCCAAGTCCTCCTCGGCTTTCAAATCCTGCTGGAGCTTCGGCAGCTTTCCGTACATCAGCTCCGCCGCCTTGTTCAGATCGTTCTCGCGCTTTGCCTTTTCGATGTCCGCGTTGGTCTGCTCGATAGTCTTGCGGAGCTCCTGAACCTTGGTGATCGCGTTCTTCTCGTTCTCCCACTTCGCCTTCATCGCGTTAAGCTTATCGCGCTTTTCGGCGAGCTCGCGGCGTATATCTTCAAGGTGCTCCTCGGAGAGCTTGTCGGTCTCCTTCTTGAGCGCGGCTTCCTCAATTTCAAGCTGCATAATTGCGCGGGAGATCTCGTCGAGCTCGGCGGGCATACTGTCCATTTCCGTGCGGATCATCGCGCACGCCTCGTCGACGAGATCTATCGCCTTGTCGGGGAGGAAGCGGTCGGTGATGTAGCGGTTTGAGAGCGTTGCCGCCGCGATTATCGCGTTGTCCTGTATCTTCACGCCGTGGAAAACCTCGTAGCGTTCTTTCAAGCCGCGGAGTATCGAAATGCTGTCCTCAACGGTCGGCTCCTCGACGAGAACTTTCTGGAAGCGGCGCTCCAGCGCGGGGTCTTTCTCAATATACTTAGCGTATTCGTCAAGCGTGGTCGCACCGATGCAGTGCAATTCGCCGCGCGCCAGCATCGGCTTCAGGAGATTTCCCGCGTCCATTGCGCCGCTCGACTTTCCCGCGCCGACTATAAGGTGCAGCTCGTCTATAAACAGAATGATCCGCCCGTCGGACTTCTTCACCTCGTTGAGCACGGCTTTAAGGCGCTCCTCAAACTCGCCCTGATACTTCGCGCCCGCAATAAGCGCGCCCATATCAAGGCTGAACAGCTTGCGGTCTTTGAGGTTAGACGGCACGTCGCCGCGGACTATCCGCAGCGCCAAGCCCTCGGCGATCGCGGTTTTGCCGACGCCCGGCTCGCCGATAAGGCACGGGTTGTTCTTCGTTTTGCGGGAGAGTATGCGGATAACGCTTCTTATCTCACTGTCGCGTCCGATTACAGGGTCGAGCTTGTTCGCACGAGCGAGCTCAACCAAGTCCTGTCCGTATTTTTTAAGAACATCATAGGTCTCCTCGGGGTTCTGCGAGGTCACGCGCTGGTTGCCGCGAATCTCCTGCAAAACGGCGAGCACCCTGTTCTTCTCCACTCCGAACGACTTCAAAAGGCTCGCGACGCCGCTGTCGGGCTTTTCAACGAGAGCCAGCAGCAGATGCTCCACCGAAACGTAGTCGTCCTTCATTCGCTCGGCGATAGCCTCCGCCTCGGCGAACGCCTTGTCCAAATCGGGAGAGACGTAGATCTTCCCGACCTCTCTGCCGCTCCCCGAAACGCGCGACATTCCCTCGACATACTTCAGCGCGGCTTGCTTGAACGCGTTCGCGTCCACGCCCATTTTCGTCATCACCTGCGGGATAAGCCCGCCCTCGTCCGAGAGCAGCGCGTACAGCAAGTGCGCCTGCTCCACGCAGTTGTTCTGATACGAAACCGATAAGTCCTGCGCGGTCTGTACTGCTTCTATGCTTTTTTGTGTGAGTTTATTCGGGTTCATAAATACTCCTCCTTATTTTACATACTTGCTGTTCTTATTTCGGGTATAAGATATTTGTTTTCGAGTTCCCGTCTGCGTTCTGTCAAAAGCCCATCCTTATAGCGCTCGCGTGCTTCCATTTCAAAGAATTCCTCAGGTGAGAGCGGCGAAAACTCTGGATACTTCTTGTAATAACCCGCCCCGTAGAAATGTATTTTACCGTCGCTTCCGACCTCGGGACCCGTATATGCCGGAATGAATTCCGACATAGCCGGTATAATATAAAAATCGCCTCTGCAATGGCACGACCATGAGACAAAGAGATCTACCGAATATCCCTTGTACGACATTAATGACAGCGGATAGTCCATAAAGAACGAAGGATAGTGCCATACATATTCACGCCCCGCGTACAGCTCAACAAACTCGCGAAGCTCATCGGTAAGCTCCAGACCGTTCGGCTTGAGAAATCCGTTTTCGAGAAAATCCATATCGACTATTTCATCTTCGCGCTCGTATTCCGTCAGCATTTCGTATGCCCTGTCCGAGAGCTTTGCACGCAGCCGTGCATCGCTGTCGGCAGGAGGCGGTGCTTTGATCACTTTATCATAGTGAATGCCAAAATGACTGTCAAACGGGATCTCAATACCGTCATAGTCATCATCGTCTTTGTCTTGGTTCGGATATTCAAGGCTTTTTATAAATTCAAGCGCGTTTTCGATATCGCGGTCAAGCTCCGCCTGTTCTTCGGGCGAGAGTGTGAGCCCGTGGGTCTCGGCACTTCTGTACGCGGATATCTGTTCCTCATACTCCCGTCTTGACGGAGCTTTCGTCTGTTCTCTGCCCGCCTTGAATGCTTCTATCACGCGAATGGTGTTTGCCATAACGTTTTCGGTCATTGCTTCAACACTTTTTTTGTTATCCAGAGAATAGGGCTTCAAACAGACGCGATCGGGTGTCAAAGAAATTTGTTCATCCGTAAAATAGAGCTTCAAACAAACGCAATTATATGCTAAGGAAACCTGTTCATCGGGAAAACCGTTCTCGGCAAAAAATTCCATAGACCTTACAAACTCGCGCTTCATATCCGTGTATGTCCAACTAGAGAGCTTTTCGGTCGTATGATCGGGAACAGGCAAACGATGTTCCTCGCGCATATATGCCGTATCCCCGATTATATTCCAAAGTTTGCTCATTATCGTCTCCTTATGTCCTAAACGATCGCTCGTTGTTTTGCAAGCTCAATTCGATAATAATCCCCGGCTGCAAGTGCTGCTTCTTCAATATTTGGAAGCCTCAAAAAATACTCCTTCATCGCGCCGTCCAGCATAGCCATATAATCAGCGACCGCCGCTCCGAGCGCTTCCTCGGAAATATCCCCGCGCGGCATATTCAGCGTCCTCGTGAAGCGCCCGTCGCTTATCGTATAGAGAATATCGCCGCTTATTTTGTCGGCGATGTGCGCTTGTTCCAGCGCCGCCCAGCACTTGAAGAATTCCGTCAAATCGCCGATGAGCCGGGTGTTCTGCGTTCTGAATGAAACCTTCAATTCGCCTGCCATTTTCCCGTTCTCCGAGAAGATCTCGACGGAATATTTCACGGTCGGCTTGTAGCGATATTTCAGCGAGGTTCGGCAGACCAGCGTGCTGCCCGTCGGCTTTTCGGCGAGCGAAAACGCCTCCGTCATACTGCCCGCAAGGCTTTCAAGAATACTCCGCAGGCGCATTTCGGGCGTGACAAACGCGACCTTTTCCGCGAGTATGCCGTTTATCATCGCCGAGCGCGACATTCCCGCCGCCCTCGCAAGCGCGTCCACCGCGTCCACCACCTCGTCCGACAGCACGAGGCTGTATATTCTTTTGTTCACCGTATCACCTCGATATTGCTTCTCTTGTTAATAATTGTAGCATGATTTTAATAATTTGTCAAGCGAGTTTAATAATTTTTCACGCAAATTTCACTTTTCGTTTTACAAGTTTATTTTGTTCCGCGATAAGGGCTGCCATTAAATACAAAATATCCCGCTGCTCTTTGAAAAGCAGCGGGATATTTTTTCTGCAATTTTTGTAAGCAATTAACGCTTCGAGAATTCTAATGAGTTTTAAATATGTGTTTTCGGCGTTTTTAAAACTTTATAGAGTTTCAAGATGTCGCATTTCAATTGTTGCATACAAGAAAAAGAAATATTGGTCGACCCGATTGTGCATTATGCTTTTTTAACTAGTTTTTTCAGATCTATCACATATACAGGGTTGATGTTAGGTGCAAGCAGAACATGTGATACCGAACCGGAAAAATTTTCAGGATTAAGTTCGCTTTTAGATTTTTCTTCACAAGTTATCCCAAAATCAAATAGCGCTTGAATATCTGTATCATTAACGTCCCAGCATACTATATAATCCATTTCAGCAAAAACCTTAGTGGCATCAGGAAAATCCTTTGTAATATTTCTAAGGTGAGATTTAAATTCTATAATTTTAAATTCTTTTTTGCCGGAAGCGTTGATGTAATATGCATACAGATCATACTGGTGACGATATCCCGAATAAATAGGTACAATATCTTTAATAGTTTTGTTTCCTATCAATTCGTAAAAAACAGCCGCTACAGAAGCTTCCTGTTCTGCAGGATTTTTCTCAAAAGCCACAATTGAAGATTCTAAAGGAACTAAATTCTTGATATAATCTCGAATAGCATCACGATCAAATGTGGTGCTTATTGGAGAAGGCAAAGGTATTGCACTTGTATAATTAGTGACATACGGCACTATCCTGCCAAATATTTCTTTTGCTTTTGTTTGATATATCGTCTGGATTTTTCCGTGAATTGATTTTCTGCCTATGTCAAACGATAGAAGATCATCTTCAAAAATCATGAAAAAATTGGGCCAATATCCACTGAAACCTGTAGTAGGCTGATCCACAGTTATGCCTGTCGGCATTCCTTTAGTAGCAGTATATATTCCCGGTGTAAAGATGCAATACGAATTATCCTGCTTCCACTTTTGCAATTCTTTTTCATCTGTGATGTCCTCAAATAGATGATTTTTCTCGTTGATCGTATCCCAATTTCTTCGCGTTGGCAAAAAGCATACCCAATATTGTATTTTTCTATATCCTTTATATTGATATGTACCTTTTAATACTAATATTTTGTTTTGAAGCTTATTTCTTTTTTCGACATCACTTCTGTCCTTCTCTTTCAACCATTTTTCAAATTCATCGATATCTACAATATCTTTGTCATCGTATATCTCTGTAGGCAAAAAGAAACGGTTTTCTAACGTTTCTCTATGCTCCTCGCCGCTATAATCGGTATAGCTAAGAACAATACCGATAGGGTTAGGATCATCCTCCCAAATAGTCGAAGTATTGCCTAAATAAGTAGCACTTCTTAAAACATATTTCAACTGCTCAAACTTCAGTTTAAAAATGGAGTTCTCGCTGCCATCTTCGTCGCCACTAATATTAACGCCCTTAAGCGTTATTTTCGTTCCGCGTTTCAGACCGATCGATTTTTCAATATCTTCAGCAGATATTTCCTCAAAATCAAGTTTAAGCATATCGTCGGTAGTCTGCTGTTTCCAAAAAAGCGCATCTTTTATGATCGCCCGTCCGCCGGTTGCCCCGTCACAGGATATAATTTCAAAAAATGTGCTCTGAAAGTATGCAAATTTTAATCCAACCCCCTTTTCACCAACAGTGGACTTATCATCCCATTTCCCGGACGAAAAAAGCTTCAATAAATTGGGGATATCATCAGCAGATATACCGCAGCCATTATCTTTAATTATTATGGACTTATCACGTGCGTTTATTGTAAGTTCGATCGCTCCCTTTTCGTCACAAACAGCCTGCATCTTTCTGATAGCGTCCACCGCATTCTGGGTCAATTCTGCGTAAATATCCCAGGAATTACGATAACTGTCATCAATATCCTTGATGCTTCTTCGTATGGACGATATTGGGAAAGTCAAAAAATCCATCTCTGCCATTGCTATTACCTCCAAAATGTTTTAAAACTTTAAGCTCCATATAATACATTCGGTCTTGTGATACAGTTGACATTTCCAACACTGATTTGTGCTTTCCGCATATTCCGAATGTCAAACTATAAATTTATTATACCATATACTGTTTAAAATGTCTAATATACTTGTGCATTTAATGAGCTTTGCCGAGCGAACTGTCCCAGATAAGATATTTTTGTTGATGAACTGCCTTTAACCGATCTCTATGAAGTGTATTGTTGCGCTTTTAAATGAATGTCTGCAAATTAGAAGAAGATCAATTAGCTCAAAACTCAATAATAGACTAACCGCCGATTGCAAAGTCGGCGGTTTTTACATACAAATTACTAAAAAATAAGGCACTCGCCGCAATGGCAAATGCCTTAAATCTTGTTAGTCACCCATTGGTTATGCGTCAGTTACCGTCCGGTATTCGCCATGTTTCAGCAAATCCCAAAACGATAAAAACACCAAAATACGCGATTTCCACCAAAGAAGATTGGCGATCTATTATCTCTTCGAGAACTGCGGCGCACGACGTGCTGCCTTGAGACCGTACTTCTTTCTCTCCTTCATTCTCGGGTCACGAGTGAGGAAGCCCGCCTTTTTGAGAACGGGGCGAAGCTCGTCGCTGTACTGGAGCAGCGCTCTCGACAGACCGTGACGGATAGCGCCCGCCTGACCGGTAACACCGCCGCCCGCAACCGTGCAGACGATGTCGAACTTCTCCATAAGATCAGTAAGTGCCAACGGCTGGCGAACGATCAGCTTGAGCGTATCAAGACCGAAATACTCGTCGATGCTTCTGCCGTTGATGGTGATCGTTCCGCTTCCGGGATATACTCTTACACGCGCAACAGAGTGCTTTCTTCTGCCCGTGCCGTAATAGTAAGGTTTAGATTCGTACATAAAAAGCCCTCCTTAAAATTTGTACTCAACGGGCTTCTGAGCCGCGTTTTTATGCTCTGCACCCGCATAGCAGCGAAGTCTTGTGAGAGCCTTTCTTCCGAGAGTGTTGTTGGGAAGCATACCGTTCACCGCGAGCGTCATTGCCTTCTCGGGGCGCTGCGCCATCAGCTTGTCGTAGCCTACCTCCTTGAGGTGACCGATCCAGCCGGTGTGATGACGATAAACCTTCTTCTCAAGCTTCTTGCCCGTGAGCACCGCCTTCGAGCAATTGATGATGATCACGTGATCTCCGCAGTCCACATGGGGCGTGAACGTGGGCTTATGCTTGCCTCTGAGCAAGTGAGCAGCCGTTGCGGCAACGCGACCGAGCGGCTTTTCAGCAGCGTCGATAACATACCAAGTGCGCGTAACGTCCGCGGGCTTTGCCATATAAGTTGACATTGTTGTTTCCTCCTGTTATTTTTTTGAATATAATTCGCAACTTTGTTATTATACCACGCTTTTCGCCGTTTGTCAAGGCTTTTTTCGCATAAATTTGAAATATATCCCGATTTCTTTCAAATTCTCTGCAAATCGCTCGCTTTTTCTCATTTTCTTGAAGTTCATTTCATTTTTGAGCTTGAGCGCAAAAACGCGAGAAAAACAGAGGAAACCCCGCGTATTTTCAAGAAAGCGCGGGGTATTTTAATTGTTTGTTGATTTCCGGGTTGTCGGTTCGCCCAAAAAGGTAGTCAAGCGAGACGTTAAAATAATCTGCGATAGCCAGCAGCATTTTATAGTCAGCTTCATGTTCAAGGGTGTCATAACGGCTTATGGGTTGTTGAAATGTATCAAGCTCTACCGCAAGACGTA
>JAIDPG010000357.1 GCA_029062865.1 Oscillospiraceae bacterium | reverse complement strand
CCCTTCTCTCCCCCTTTGCCCGCTTTTTCGCGTGGCTTTGGAAACAGAGGTTGTTCGGCTAGGTTAGGGGCGGTGAAATTGGTTATTTGGGTTGATTGTGTTTTGATACGCTGTTCCTACAACAACGCACTCAACGTTCGTGCGCTGTCTTGTCAAGGAAGCGTTTTCTCAACGTTCACCGTTGGAGCGCAGTCAAGGGGCGTATTAAAAACAGCAGCACACCCCGCGAAGCGTCACAAGCCGCGTTCCGACCAAAAACAACACACCCAGCGAAGAGTATAATTTCAAAAAGTGTCATAATTTTGCGCAAGCAAAATTATGACCGGTTCCCTCAGCGCTGAGGGAATTTTGAAATTTTAAATTTAGATAAGGAGAAAATATGGACAAAACAATTTATTCCGACATCGCAAAGCGCACCAACGGCAATATTTATATTGGCGTCGTTGGTCCCGTGCGGTCGGGGAAATCTACGTTTATAAGCAGGTTTATGAACAGCCTCGTTCTGCCGAATATTCCCGATGAGTTTCGGCGCGAGAGGGCTAACGACGAGCTTCCGCAGTCCTCGGCGGGAAAAACGATCATGACGACCGAGCCAAAGTTCGTGCCCGAGGAGGCAGTCGACATCGCGATCGACGACGTTCACATGAACGTGCGGCTTATCGACTGCGTGGGCTATATCGTGCCGAGCGCGATAGGCTACATAGAAAATGAAGCGCCGCGCATGGTGAAAACGCCGTGGTTCGACGAGGAAGTGCCGTTCAATATGGCGGCGGAGGTCGGCACGCAGAAGGTCATCAACGACCACTCGACTATCGGCGTTGTCGTGACGACGGACGGCAGCATTACGGATATTCCGCGCGAGGAGTATCAGGCTGCCGAGGAGCGGATCGTTTCCGAGCTCGACGAGATCCACAAGCCGTTTGTCGTGCTTCTGAACTGCACAAATCCGCATTCAGCCGAGGCGAAAGCGCTCGCGGAGGAGCTCTGCGAGAAGTATCACACGGACGTGATCCCCGTAAACTGCGTCGACATCGACGAGGAGAAGATCTGCGAAATACTCGGCGCGCTGCTTCTGAAGTTCCCGGTAAGCGAAGTGAAGATCCGCTGTCCGAAGTGGATAACGTCGCTTGACAAAACGCATTGGCTTAAGGCAGACGTTTTCGGCTGTATCAAGTCCGCGGCGCTTGATATCAAGGGAATTCGCGATATCAAAGCGGCGGCGGAAAGGATCAGCGAGTGCGAGCATATCAAGCGCGCGTTCGCGGAGGAAATGGACCTCGGCACGGGCACGGGCGTTATCGACATCACGTTCCGCGACGAGCTGTTCTACAAGATACTCGGGGAAACAACGGGGCTGGAGCTCGGCGGCGAGAACGATCTGATGCCGTGTATGATAGAGCTCGCGAACATCAAGCGCAAGTACGAGCGCGTCCGCAACGCGCTTGAAGAGGTCGAGGCGACTGGCTACGGGATAGTCCTGCCGCAAATGGACGAACTCACGCTTGAAGAGCCCGAGATCATCAAGCAGGGCGGCAAATACGGCGTAAGACTAAAGGCTTCCGCGCCGTCGATACACATGATGAGCGAGAACAT
>JAIDPG010000356.1 GCA_029062865.1 Oscillospiraceae bacterium | reverse complement strand
CCCCTCCCGAAGGGTTTTCCCCTCGCACCCGCGACGCAGCGCGTCAAACAGGCGGGGCGTAATCCGTGTTTAACTTCTATACCGAACTAACCCGCTTTACATTACCGCTTGAAAAAACGCGTAATTCTTGCCTCTTGCCTCTAAAACTCTTGCTTCTAGCAGTTACTTTGTAATTCTGAATGGCGCTAAGGGCAGATCGAACGCGCTGAATACCGTCACTTTGGCGTAATTTCTCCACAAATACCGCACCCCGCACGGGTTGAGAATATCCTCGGCGGTGACGAAGATCCGCTCGCCGGAAACGTCCGCGTAGGCGGGGTGATAAACGCCGTCCTCGCCGCAGATCTCAAAGCCCGTCGGCTCACCGTTGACCTTGAAGCCGCCGCGCGCGTTGCTGAATTGCAGTTCAACCGTGTCGCCGCGCCAGATAGCGCTCTTCAGCGCAGGCGCGAACGCGCCGTCGCAGCCGCCGTATACGATATCCAAAGCCTGCATCGCGAACCTGTGACCTACCGGGCGCTTGTCGGCGGGGTGGAGATTGTCGCGCTCGCCGCAGTCCGTCAGCACCGCGATGCCCGTGTTCTTGATCGTGTCGTAAATGCGCATCTGTGCCTCGCGGATAAGGCACCACGCCTCGCCGTCGGGGTCATTCCCTGCGTACATCTGGAGCTGCCCGAGGACGAACGGCATCGTGTCGTCGTGCCACGCCTCGCGCCAGTTCCTGATGATCTGCGTCATCAGTGTGTAGTAAGCGTGCGGGTGAACCTCGTCGCTCTCACCTTGATACCAAAGCACTCCGCCGAGCGTGTATGGGCAGATGAACTTCACAACGCTGTCAAACAGCACTCCCGGCGATCGCGGATTGCACGGCGCGTGAGGCCCCGGGAATTTGCTCTCGCCGCAGGCCGCCTCGATTTCCGCCTGTGAAGCGCCGGGGTTCGTCTTCAGGAATTCCTCGACTTTACTATCCCAAGCGCTCTGATATTTCTCGTATTCGCGATACTCGGCGATCGCCTCCTCGACGGTTTTCCCCTCAAGATACGCGTCGTATTCGTTGAAGTAAACCTGCGCGCCGCCGCGGGAGTAATCCCTGTCGAGCCAGCACGACGCGGAAGTTCCGCCGCGCGTGCACTCGATTATCCCGACGGTAACGCCCAAATGCTCGGACATTTCCTTTGCGCAGAAATACGCCACCGCGCTCCAATGCCGCGCCGCGTCTCTGTTCGCGAACGTTGTCCACGCGGTTTTCTCCAATTGCTCGGCGTGATCCGGATCGGCAAGCGTCACTTTCGGGAATTTGTAGTAGCGAACGTCCTTGGTGCTGTCGTTGGCGAGAGCTTCCTCGCCGCCCTCGCACTTCTCAAGCTCCAGCTCCATATTCGACTGCCCGCCCGCGAGCCACACCTCGCCGATCGCAACGTTGGAGAAGTGGACGAACTCGCCCGTTTCCGTGTCGGTCACAACCATATTCATATAGCGGCAAGCGCCCATCGGCGGGAACACCACGCTCCACCTGCCGTTTGTGATAACGCACGAGGTCGTGAAACCGCAAAGCTCCGCGCGGATAATCGTGCCGTCCTCGCCCGTGCCGAACACGCAGATATTTTTCCCGCGCTGGAGAACCATTTCATTGCCGAAGATCGGCGCGACCTGAAATCTAGCCATAACTACCCCCCGTTCTTTAATTCACGAAGTGTGGAGTTTTATTTACCCCAACTCCGAAAATACCAAACACTATATTTATTATACCCCATTTCCGTCAAAAAGTCAAGTTTTATTTAAAGATTTTGGCAGAACTCGCCATTCGAGGAAAAAACTCACGATCTGTGAATAAATACCCAAGGCTCGGGCAAAATAGTTAAGCGCCAAACCGCGCTGCTATAACATTTTTCGCGAGAATACTAAAAATTTCAAAAAAGGGCTTGACAAATCGAAAATATTATGGTATAATTATTAAGTTAGATATTGGGGCGTCGCCAAGCGGTAAGGCAGTGGACTCTGACTCCAC
>JAIDPG010000355.1 GCA_029062865.1 Oscillospiraceae bacterium | reverse complement strand
CTCGAATAACTCCGCCGAAAAATCGGGCGTTATCGCAAGCGCCCCCGCCGAGCTCGGGAAAACCAACTGCGTGATAAAATTCGAGAGCGAGGGAATTTCCGTCACGGGCGACGGGGCTAAACCCGCCGGGAACATCGTAAGCATCACGAAGTCGGGCGTTTACGAGCTTTCGGGGAACACTTCGGACTGCAAAATCGAGATAAACGCTGACAAAAAGGCAGAGATCACTCTGCTTTTGAACAACGTTTCGCTGACCTCGAGAAGCGGCAGCGTAATCGACTGCGAAAGCGCGAAAACGCTGACGCTTTATACAAAAAACGGTACGAAAAATTCTCTCTCCGACACGGGGAATTACACAGGGGCTGAGGACGAAGCGGACGCGGCGGTTTTCACGCGGTCGGATCTTCTGATAAACGGCGAGGGCGAGCTGACGATAACCGGGCGTTACGGCGACGCGGTGAAATGCAAGGACGCTGTCGTTATCTATAATGGCGCGCTGAACATCGTCTCGGCGGACGACGGGATCACGGGCAAGGACAGCGTGACGGTCTACGGCGGCACGTTGAGCGTCAACGCGGGCGGCGACGGCATAAAATCCACGAACAGCACGGACGCCGGCCGCGGAAATATCACGATAGCGGGCGGAGAGCTTGACATCACTAGCGAAAAGGACGGAATTCAGGCAGAAAAGGTTCTCACGATAAACGGCGGCAAAATCGCGATAAAATCCGGCGGCGATGCCGCGGACGCGGACGTTACCGCGCAGGACAGCCCGTGGGATTTTGACAGGCGCGGAGGCTTCCGGGACAATCAAGGCGCGCAAGTCTCTCAAAGTGCGCAAAGCTCTCAATCGGGCGATGCCTCAAGCCACAAGGGCTTGAAAGCCGGCGGTGGGATCACGATAACGAGCGGCGACATCAACATCAAAGCCGCCGACGACAGTATCCACTCCAACGCCGATGTTGAGATAAACGGCGGCACGCTGACACTTTCATCGTGCGACGACGGCGTTCACGCGGACGAAACGCTCCGCATTACGGACGGCGAGGTCACGATAACCAAGAGCTACGAGGGGCTTGAGGGCAAGTGCATCGAGATAGACGGCGGCGTTATCAGCGTGAAGGCGGCGGACGACGGCTTAAATGCCGCGGGCGGCGACAACGGAAGCTATTTCGGCTTCGGGCAAGCGAGCGCGGATTACTACATCAGCATCACGGGCGGCACGATCACGGTTGACGCGGACGGCGACGGCGTTGACAGCAACGGCACGATCGCCCAGAGCGGCGGCACGGTGACGGTGTTCGGTCCGACAAGCTCTGCAAACGGCGCGCTGGACTACGAGATGAGCTATGCGATGAGCGGAGGCACGCTTATGGCATTCGGCGCGCAGGGAATGGCGCAAACGCCCTCGACGCTCTCTCAGCCGTGCTTGTCGATTTCGGCGCAGGTCTCCGCGGGCAGCACGGTAGAGGTTCGCGAGGGGAGCAAGGTAATTCTCTCCGCGACGCTTACAAAAGCCGCGCAATCGCTGATTTTCTCCTGCGAGGAGTTTGAAGCGGGCACGGATTATGACGTTTACGTCGACGGCTCTGTGATCACGACGATAACCGCCGCGGACGGCGTTTCCGGAAACGGCGGAATTGGCGGAAACGGAGGCTTTGGCGGCGGACACGGCGGGTTCAACCCCGGGCAAGGCGGATTTAACCCCGGACAGGGCGGCAGACCCAACAGCGGACGGTTCCCTGCCGTAACGATGTAAAATAAAAATCCCCCTTTTAAGGGGGATTTTTCGTTTCTTAATTGTTAATTGGAACTTTTCCACTCGACGTCGGGCAAGTCGCTGTTCATCAGGAACAGGAACATATTATTCATAAATTCCATTGCGCCGCTTATGCTGAAATTGTCCATGTTGAACATATAAAGCGCCGCGCCGCAGAGAAGCGAGCGCATATATTCGTTCCAGCTTGAGAAGTTTTCACGCGCCGCGTCGGCGAGGGTCAGAAGCCCCTTGCAATAATCGAAATTGCCAATGAGCCCGGAGTAATACGCGTGCCGCGCGAAGCCTATCTTCTCGCCGATATCCCACGCGAGAACGCCCGCGTTGGGGATAAACTTCCCGAAGCCCTTGACGAACCCAACACAGCTTTCAAACGAAAGCCGCCCCGACTCGTTAAGCTGCGAAAGCTCGAAATTCGGCTTTCCGATAAGATACGCTAGGACATCGTTCGTCATTCTAGAAACGTTGTTTACAAAGCCGTTTTGGATAAAATCAAAGAACGTGTCCTCGTTTGTTATTCCGTAAAAGCGCTCAAACCATTGCAGGCACTTTGCCTTGTCCTCGTCGTTGTATTGCATAAAATAGTTGTCGAGCCCAACGGGGTGCTCAAAGCCCGGTATCTTGCGGATCGCGGGGAAAAATCCCAGCCGCAGCTGAAACTGCTCGTCCGTGATTGAAAGCTTGTTCTGCTTTTCGCAGCGCGTTTGGAGATCGTCGAACATCCGCACAAGCATCGCGCTCATATTCGCGTAGTCCTTTTCGATAATCTCCGTGCACTCGGCGATTTCGTCCTTAAGCTCGATTGATTTCGCGTACTCGGGAGCGAGCTGAACAGCGGCACTGTAGTGAAATCTTGCCATAATTTCCCTGTCGGTCATATAGCATATGTAGCCGCGCATATAGCGATAGCGCGCCATATCCTCGCCGCTTTGGCAAAGCGGCGCCAGTTCGTCGAGCTCCGCCTCGGACTTCTCGAAATCATGCTGATTGTTATACGCGCAGACAAGCTTGAAGCGCAGCTTGTTGCTCCACTTCCCGCGCGGGATAGCGAGTATTCTTGACACGACCGCGTCATACTCCTCGTTATCGAGCTGCTCATCGATTTTTTCAAAAATCGCGTCGCTGTCGTGGATCCTGCCGTTTTCGTCCTCTTTGAATTTGATCTCCATAAATATACCTCACCTTGGTAGCTTTATTTAATTATATCAAATTCTTTGGGAAAATGCAAGTGGTTTTTTTATTTCTTCGCGGAACGCCGTTCCCCCTCCCGGAGGCGGGGGGAACTCGCGTTTTATTTTATCGAAACGTTCTCGGCGAGCCGCGAGAACAGATTCACGATGAATTTAGGCGTATTCGGGAGGCGCTGCTCTATTGCCGCCCTGAATTCCTCAGCGGAGACCGCGCCGATAAACGTTATCTCGCCGCTTGCTTTCTCGCCGAGCGCGACAATGCCGTTTGCGCTGCCGCCAACCGCAATGTCACCCGAAGCGTAGCCGCCGAACGCGTATTTGCCGATGGACGCTCCTCCGAATGTGAGCCAGCCTATCGATGCTCCGCCGAACGAGAACACTCCCACGGCAACGCCGCCGCAAGCGACAACTCCTGCCGCGACCCCCGCCGTAGCGAACCCGCCTGCTGCCAGAAAGCCTCCGATGGCAATCAGTCCAAGAGCCAGCACGCCCACGGAAAGCAGTCCGAACGAGAGCAGCCCCACAGAAACAAATCCCTTTGCGATAAGTCCAACGGCGATAACTCCCTTTGCCTTGCCCTTAAAGTTGATATGCACGACCGGGACACCACGCCACGTTTTCGCGCTTTTGTACTCGCCGTTTACAAAGCGGCTCTTTTTCTCTGTAGCCGGGAACGGCTCCGATTTTGTTTCATTATAATCGCCGCCCTTAATAAGCTCGTCAACGCTTATCCCAAAAAGCTCACTCATCTGGGCGAGCTTTTCCATTTCGGGAGTTGTAGCACCCAGTTCCCACTTGCTGACGGTCTGCCGTGTAACTCCGAGCTTGTCGCCGAGCTCCTCCTGCGAC
>JAIDPG010000354.1 GCA_029062865.1 Oscillospiraceae bacterium | reverse complement strand
ATGGAGCGGATTACGAGGCTCGAACTCGCTACCTCCACCTTGGCAAGGTGGCGCTCTACCAGATGAGCTAAATCCGCGTTAGTTGTTAGTAAATAGTGGTTAGTTATTAGTTGATGGTGCCTCCGGTCGGAATCGAACCAACGACACAGGGATTTTCAGTCCCTTGCTCTACCAACTGAGCTACAGAGGCGAAAAGCAATAACTAATCACTATTTCCAAACAGGCTGGCGACCCGGAAGAGACTCGAACTCTCGACCTCCGCCGTGACAGGGCGGCGTTCTAACCAACTGAACTACCGGGCCGAAAGACGCGCCAAATCTGCGGGCGCGCCAATGATTTTTGGTGGAAGTTATAGGGCTCGAACCTATGACCCTCTGCTTGTAAGGCAGATGCTCTCCCAGCTGAGCTAAACTTCCAAAATTAACCGCCCGTTTTTTTCGGGCGACTATTATATTATACACATTTCGCGCCAAAATGTCAAGCGGTTTTCCAAAAAAATTACTCTTTCAGCATTTTCAACAATTCATCAGCCGAAAATCGGTACTTTTTATTACAAAAATGACAACAAACCTCGGTCTCCTCCTGCTCGGCGGCGAGCCTTTCGAGTTCCTCTTTGCCGAGCGCCATGAGAATTCCCTGCGTTCTTTCGCGGGAACAATCGCAGAAATACTGTGCCTCCCAGCTGTCGAGAATTTCCCCGCCGAGCCCCGACAGGGCTTTCAGCGCAATTTCCTCGGGAGCTAAACGCTGCTCGAGCATTTGCGAGATTTTATCCATTTTCGCGAGATTTTCCTCAAGAATCTGCAGCGATTTATCCGAGATCGGCGGGACTATCTGCACCATATACCCGACCGCCGCCTCGACCTTGCTGCCTTCTCCGAAGAGTATCCCCATATTGCACACCGTCGGCAGCTGCTCGCTTTCCGCGTAATATGCCGTCACGTCCTGCGCGATGTTTCCGCACGCAAGCGGCACCTGCCCGACATAAGGCTCTTTAAGCCCCATATCCTTTATTACCGTCAGCGAGCCGTCCTTCCCGACCAGCTCCTCGACGCTCGCGGCGTCCGCTTTGGGATTTCCGGCGCAGCACTTCACATTCCCCCGATAATCCGCCACGGCGGTGAGAGTTCCGCACGCGCCGCCGCCGTTTATCCTCAGCGTCAGCCGATCGCCCTCATACTTCAACATTCCGCCCATGATCGACGCGACCGTCACCACTCGCCCCAGCGCCGCGGTGACAGCCGCCGACATTTCGTGCATACTCGCCATTTCGCGGACCATATCCGTTGAATCCACTGCCGAGCACAGCATTCCGCCGTCCTCGGACAAAGCCCTGATTATACGTCCCATAATTACCTCTTA
>JAIDPG010000353.1 GCA_029062865.1 Oscillospiraceae bacterium | reverse complement strand
TGCCCGCTTTTTTTCGAATTTTTGTCGTCCCCCGCCCCCGAAGGGGTGTCCCCTCGCAACCCCGACGCCGCATAGCGAAACTAATCAACGGAAGTCGCCTTGAAAGCTCTTGCGGGCTTGTTTTGCCGCGCCGCCCTCGCGTTTATTTCTTCTTCCTCTTAAAATTCTTCTGCCAGTTCTCGATTATCCGGGTCTGCCCTCGCTCAACCGCCAGCGAATTTGCGGGGACTTCCTTTGTTATCGTCGAGCCCGCGGCGGTCGTGGCGTTTTCGCCGATCTTTACAGGCGCGATGAGGTTCGTATTGCAGCCAATAAACGCGTGAGAGCCTATCTCCGTGCGGAATTTGTGTACTCCGTCATAATTCGCCGTGACGCAGCCGCAGCCGAAGTTCACGCCGCGCCCAACGTCGCTGTCGCCGAGATATGTAAGATGCGCGACGGCGGTGTTTTCGCCGATGTCGCTGTTCTTTATCTCCACAAAGTCGCCGATCTTCACGCCGCGCCGAATTACCGTGCCTGGGCGAAGCTGCGCAAACGGGCCGATCTTCACATCGTCCTCGATTATCGAATCGCAAGCCTTGACGTTATCGAGCGTTACGTTGTCGCCGATTTTGCAGTTCTCGATATACGAGTTCGCTCCTATCTCGCAGCCCTTGCCGATTTCCGTTTTGCCGAGGATTATAGTGTTCGGGAGAATAAGCGTGTCAGCGCCGATCTTCACGTCCGCGCCAATGATTATTCCGTCCGTTGTGGTGAAGCTCACACCGTCGTCCATAAGCCGCTCGAAAACCGCCTGCCGAGCGCGCTCGTTGAGCTCCAGCAGCGTCTTTCTCGTGTTCGCGCCGAGGACGATATCCGGGTGTTCGCTTTTGTAAGCCGCGGCGTTTCCGATTATTTCAACGCAGTCCGTGAGATAAAACTCGCCGTTCGCGTTGTTATCCGTGAGCTTCGGCAGCGCCTCCAGAAGCGCCTTTGAGTCAAACCAATAAGCGCCCGAATTTACCTCGCATATTTTGTCCTCCTCGGGGGAACAATCCTTTTGTTCGCGAATGGCGGTGAATTTGCCGTTTTCGCGGATTATCCGCCCGTAGCCAGTAGGGTCGGCGATCTCGGCGGTGATGACGGTAACTCCCGCGCCGCTTGCCTTGTGGAGCTCAAGCGACTTTCCGAGCGTCTCCGCGTCGACAAACGGCGCGTCGCCGCAAAGCACGCAGACGCAGTCCGTGTCGGAGATCAGCGCCGCCGCCTGCTTCACCGCGTCGCCCGTGCCGAGCTGTTTTTCCTGGAAGAACGTCGGAATATCGCCGCGGGTTTTCAGATAATCTTCTGTGAGCTCGCGCTTAAAGCCCGTCACCACGCCGATTTTGTCAAACCCGAACTCCTCCGCCGCGTCCAGCACCCAGCCGAGCATCGGCTTTTTCAGCACCTCGCACAACACCTTCGGGCGCTCGGACTTCATTCGCTTGCCCTCGCCGCCTGCCAGAATAACACACCCTGTCGTCATAAAATTACCTCGCTTTTAAGGAATTATGAGTTTATTATTGTATTATATTCTCCGCAGAATTTTTGCGGAGCTTGAAATTTCCGAAACGGAAGTCCGCCTTAGAAAAGGCTTGATTATCAGACGCGTGAGCGTTCTGCCCCGCTCTTCGATTGTGAGAGTTACTGTGCGGAGAACACTTGTTATGCGGCTCCTTCACGCGAAAGAGGTGACTGTTTTCACGCTTGGCGGGAAGCTTGTGTTTTTCCTCTCGAAAAACGAACCGCTGCCTTTAATGCCGCAAATCCGCGAAAAATCGATCACACCGCGCTTTCTCGAGACAGCGTTCGGGGCGTTTGTCGACACTCGTGCGCTCGGCGGGCTGTTCGTGTTCTCCGCCGCATTAAGACGTGTCTCCGCGGTGTTCGGCGGGGAGTATTTCGACCGCGTGATAACCGCACTTACAAACACCGCCAACGACCTTGAAAGAGCGCTGAACTTCTTCAAAATAACGATCCCCAAAATCGCGATAACCATTGCCGTTTTCGCGCTTGGGGCGTGGGTTTTCGCTTATATCAAAAAGCTCCTGCGGCTGTCACGGTTTCGTGTGTTCACGAGCGAAATCGGTCGGCACGCTTTGATAATAACAAGCGGCGTTTTTACATTATATGAGCACGCGCTTGTCCCAAATTCCGCCGCCGTCCGCGTGGAAACGCTGACCTCGCTTGTGACGCGCCGCGCGCCGATTTATCTGCACGGGGTGATGATCTGCCCATGCGTCAAGCGCGATATGCTCCCGAAAACGCTCAAAGCTCTCTGCAGATTTAAGCTGCCGAAAAACCGCGTCGCATCGCCGAAGCGCGCGTTTTTCGGGCATATTCTCGCGCCGCTTTCGTGGCTCGGGGTGTTCGCCGCTGCTCTTTTCGCGGCGTATCGCCTCAAACATTCAGAGCTGCTGAAAATCGCGTTGTACTGCGGGATTTTCGTTAATTTGTACGCGATCGTGCTGTACCTTTTGTATATGGGCCGCTCGGGGCTCGCGCTTTCCGGAGAGTTCGCCGCCGTTGCTGCAAGACGCGGTCTGCGGCTTTACACCGCCGTTTTTCCGAAATATGCTGTCACGCTGTCAACGTCAACTCAAAGCATATTCCAAAAGCGAACGGGCTTGTGCAATCGAAAAATCGCAGTCGTCGGGGACAGGCGATATACCGCGCGGCAGATCCCTAAAAGAGAACTTCCCCGCCGTACTGCGTTTTAACGGCGTCCTCGCCGCGCTCCGCCCAATCGATAATATCCGCGACGGTTTTCGGGGTTATCGCCTTGGGCAGCACAAACGGCAGATAATACCGCTCCCAGCAGCCGCTCCTCTTACTGCCCTGAAACACCCGTCCTTTGCTTACGACGTAAGGCTTCGGGGCGTTCAGCGGGATCGTGAGGATAAGCGTTTTGTCCTCGGAGATGATGTGCAGAAACAGCGTTTCGACCTCAAGAATGTACCAGACATAGCTTTTGCCGCCGCGGACTATTTTCCTGCGGTTTTTTTTACGAACCATTTTTCTCCTTAATAAACCATCATTTGAGTGCGTCCTCGCCGCGCTCCGCCCAATCGATGATATCCGCGACAATTTTCGGGGTTATCGCCTTGGGCAATAAAAATGGCAGAAAATGTCCCTCCCAGCAGCCGCTCGTCTTGCCGCCCCGAAACGCCCGCCCCTTGCTTATGGCGTAGGGCTTCGGAACGTCCAGTGGGATAGTGAGGATAAGCGTTTTGTCCTCGGAGATGATGTGCAGAAACGGCGTTTCCCATAAGTTGGTGTAATAATGCGTCCAATAATCGCGGTCGCCCGCGAGAATATACCAGACATAGCTTTTCCCGCCGTGGACGAGCTTTCTGCGGCTCTTTTTACGGACTGCCATATCAATACGCCGCCATAGGGTCGCGCATTACGATATGTATCTTGTTGATGCCGCGAGCCTTTAAAATCTCGGCGGTCGTGTGGTCGATTATCTCTCCGGGGAAAATCAGCGGTATTCCCGGCGGGCAGACGGACTTCATCTCCGCGCAGACCTCGCCGCGCGCCGCTTCTATCGGCACGAGCTTGCGCGGCTTGAACATCGCCTCCCACATCGGCATACCCTGCGCCGCCTTGATGGGCGGGAATTTCACGAGCGGGAGCGGCGTTCTCGTCAACACGAACTTCACCGCCATTTCCGCGCGCTCGCAGTCCTCAAGAGTAGTCGCCGCCGAGAACATCAGCACGACGTAGTTGTCGTCAGCCATTTCGGGCTCAACGCCGTTCAGGCGAAGCGCCGCGGCGTATTCATAGCCGCTCATGCCGCACTCGCGAGCGTTTATCGTTATGCGCAGCGGATCGCTTTTGCGCATCGGCACGCCGACGGTCTCAAGATCCTGCTTCACCTCCGCGACCGCCTCACATGCGTTGTTCACGAACTGTATGTTCTGCCCGAGAAGCCCGTTGAAGCGGTCGAGGCTCTCCAGGATCAGATACGACGGACTCGACGAACCGAACATCGACATAAATTCCTTGCCGCGCGAATAGTCCGCGCCCTCGGAGAAATGCAGATACGCGCCTCCCGTCAGCACGGGGAGCGTTTTGTGAGCGCTTTCCGCGCTCATCAGCGGAAAGCCGAGCTCCAGCGGGTGGAGATACTCCGTGCCGAAGATCCTCTTGTTTATGAATTTCAGATACGCGCCGTGCGCGTTGTCGATAAGCGTCGGGACTTTCGGATTAACAAACTGCCACGTTCCGCCATAATAGTCGACATTCGTTATGAAAAGCGCGTCCGCGCCGACCAAAGCCCGCGCGTCGTACTTTACGTTCGCCGAAAGATATTCCTCCGGGTAAAGCCACTTTATCCCAAGCTGAAGCGCCGCGCAGGCGCTCGCAAACGAGCGGTGCGAATAGCGCGATGCGGCAACGACCTTGCAGCCCTTCGCCTTTAACGCCGCAAGCCCCGCCTGAATGGCAAGCGTGCTTCCCTCGCAGGAATAAAACGTCTTTTTCGCGCCGAAAAGCTCCGCGGCTATCGCTTCGCTTGCCGTGATTATCCCGCCGCTCTTGTCGGAGTCGTACAGGCTGTCCGCGCCGAACACCTCGGTGATATCGTGCGGGAACTCGCCGTTGTGCCCCGGCATATGCAGTCGCAGGCGGTTATCGGCGGTGTATTTTTCAAGAAAATTACAGATCGGTGTATTTATCATTTCGATTTGCGTCCTTTCTCAGAGCCTGTTTAGCATCTCGCCGCACACATATCGCTTGCGTCTTTTCCGCCATACTCAGGCAATTTTGCTTGAAGTACATACAGTATTCCAGGTAAACCGAAGGTTTTCCGCGCAAAATTGCCGCCTGTCGCTTTTGGTTGGCGACATCGTGTCGCCGACTTTGTTGCGACTGCAGCAACATCCTGTTGCCGTCGTTTGGCGAAAGATCCGCTGCGCGATCTGCGCACGTCGAGATACTAAACAGGCTCTCAAATTCTTGGCTCAATTTTCAAGCTGTTATCCCTCTGTCTCCGTGCTTGCGGTTGCATTGGGATCGTCAATGCGGAGCGTCTCGTAGTCTATCTCGTATGCGTATTCCGTAATCCAGCTGTCAACAGTTGCCGAATATTTCTTGTTTTGGAGATTGGTCTTTATCATATCCTTGTATTTTTCCATGGTATCAACCTTCGCGTTGCCCGCGTATACCATTATATGCACGCCGTAGTCCGTAACAACAACCGTTCTGTCGCCTATGTTTTCAAGCTCGAACGCACCCTTTGTGAACTCGTCCATCCAGCGTGTGTCGTTCGGAACGACCGTGTAGCCGTTGGGATACGCCTCCCAGCCCGACTTGTCCGCGGTGTATTCCGTGATAATATCATCGAGCTTCGCGCCGTCGTCGAGCTTCTGCTGAACCTCCGCGGTCTTTTCCTCAAGAGCCGCCGCGGCTTCCTCGCGAAGCTTGTTCGCGTCGGTGTTCTTGAAATCCTGACGGAGATTGTAGATTTGCTGCTGCGTCTCTTCGTCAAAGCCCAGCAGAACGTGCTTTATCAAGCGCGCATCGTCCGGGAGCCACACGTCGCCATAGCCGACCTGGAAGAAGTTGGAAATGCTGTCGTTGTAGAACTCCTTTGCCTCGGCGAGAAGCGCGGCATACTCAGCGTCGATGTCCGCCTGTGTAACGTCCGCGACAACCGAGTCGTAAACCTTGTCGGCAATGCGGCTGGTCTGCGCCCACCATTTCAGATCGTCATAGGTCATTCCGCATTCCTCAAGATTTTTCTCAAAGCGCTCCTTCCCGAGGGCTTCCTTTTCCTCGTCGGAGAGCTCGGGAAGCGCTATTTCGGTGCCGTTGCTGTTCGCCTCCTCAATCGCCGCGAGCGTCATCTCCGTAACGACCGCGTCCGCCTGCGCCTGAATTTCGGCGGCAACCATTTCCTCGTAGTCCTTGTCGACCTCAGCCTGCTCCTCCGCGGTGAGCTCGAACACACCGAGCTCCTTGGCTTTGGTCATAATCACCTGCTCGTTGATAAGATACTGAATAGCCTTGCCTCTCTGCGCCTTGCACTGCGCGTCCATATATTCGTCGAGGTTCGTGTCGTCGTGAATGTCGCTTTTCGCGAGCACGTACCAATATTCCTTCCGGAAGCGCTCGTAGGTTATATTCATATCCTCGATGTTGTCGCCCCCCGTAGCGTGGGCTACAACCTTGTTGGGCTTCGGCTGCTTTTTCGTGCCGAACTTGACCGAGCATCCGCAAAGCGCGCCCGCAAGCAAAACCGCCGCGCCTGCTTTGATAATTTTCGTCAATTGCTTTTTCTTCATTTTAAAGCACCTTTCTCTTGTTCGTCGATTTTGGGGAACGCCCTTTAGTTTCAATCGGCTTTTCCCCGGCTTTGGCAATTTCTGTCATTTTCTGTAAATCGGGAATACGTTGAGGCGAATTTTGTCGAAATATAACGCGGAGTTTATAAAAATGCCGAAAATATCCCCTATATAAACAT
>JAIDPG010000352.1 GCA_029062865.1 Oscillospiraceae bacterium | reverse complement strand
GCTCGGAGTTGTGTATAATAGACAGGATTTAAATTTACGTAATTTTATCGCATCCCCCGCAGAAGGCGGGGGAAGCGATAAAAAAACGTTTCTTAGAATTTGGGAGTAAAATGAAATCAGTTCTGAATTTTTTTGTGAGATATATAAAGCATGTCGATAAGGTTTTGCCGCTTATCTGCATCGCAATCACGGTGTTTGATATTTTTCTTGTAAACTCCATGGTCGAAACGGGCATAATCGACGCTTCTACCGCGAGGACGCAGCGCATCGCGGCGATACTCGGCATTTCTATCGGGTTTGTTGTCAGCCTTGTGGACTATAAATTCATCTCGAAATATTGGTTTACGTTCACGCCGGTGGCGCTGATTTTACAGCTTTTGCTGTTTGTGCCGTCTATGCGAATAGAGGTCGACGATGATATGGCGTGGCTGAGGCTCGGGAGATTTACGCTCCAGCCTTCGGAAGTGCTGAAATTCGTGTTTATAATCACACTCGCGACGCATATCTCAAAGCTCGGCGAAAAGATAAACTCTCTGCCGCATTTGCTGCTTGTCGCGGCGCACGGGCTTCTGCCCGCGGCGCTTATACTGAAGCAAGGCGACGCGGGGAGCGCGCTGGTGTTCCTGTTTATCTTTATCTGTATGCTGTTTATGGGCGGGCTTTCGTGGAAATATCTCCTCGCGGGAGTTGCCGCCGTGCCCGTCGTGGCGTATGTCGCGTGGAATTATATAATGCAGGATCATCACCGAATGAGATTTCAGGTGCTGTTTGACGAGGAGCTGCAGCAGCAGGAGATCCTCGGCATATACCTTCAGCAATATAAAGGCTCGATAGCGCTTGGGTCGGGACAGCTGACGGGCTTGGGCTTTGAATCCGACAGGCTCACCGATACGCCGTATCTCGAAAACGACTTCGTGTTCAGCTACATCGGAATGACGCTTGGATTTATCGGGTGCGTGGCGGTGGTTATCGCGCTGACCGCTCTTTGCTTGAAGCTGCTTTCAAACGCCTCGGGCGCGCCGGATCAGCTCGGAAAGCTGATGTGCGTGGGAGTGTTCGCGATGGTGTTTTTCCATTGCGTGATCAACATCGGAATGGTGCTGTCCGTTATCCCCGTAATCGGGATCCCGCTGCCGTTTATAAGCCAGGGCGGCACGTCAATGATGATGACGCATATCTGCATGGGGCTTGTGATGAGCGTTTCGTGGCACAGAGAAAAGGTGCGCCACATGTTCTACACGGAAAAAGATTAAGGCAACACCGCACAAAGACCGCGCTTAGCGCTTTGCCGGCGCAATCGGACGACAATCTTTGTGCGGTATTGTCTTAAAAAACTATCGTCATTTGTTCTTCCCCGCTGCAGGCGGGGAAGAACAAAAAGGAGAGTACGCTATGAGACCTATCGTCAAGGAAATCGGAAAAGTTTACGGCGAGGCTAATCGTGACGCGCAGATACGGCGCTACAGAGCCGCCGAGGTAAAGTTCGCGGAGCACTTCGGAGAGCTCGGCGAGCATCGCTTTTTCTCCGTTCCGGGAAGAACGGAGATCTGCGGAAATCACACGGAAAAGAACAACGGAAAGTCCTTCGCGGCGAGCGTCACGGCGGACGCCGTAGCTGTTGTGGAGCCGACGGACGACGGATTTGTCACGATTAAATCGGAGGGCTTCGACGAGGACAGAATAAATATCAACGAGCTTGACCCCCGCGAGGACGAGAAAAACACCTCCGCGGCGCTGATACGCGGCGTTCTGAAAGGCTTTGAGAAGAGCCGCAACAGCATCGGCGGCTTTCGCGCGTATACGACTTCGAGCGTGAAAAGGGGCTCCGGGCTTGCGAGCTCCGCGGCGTTCGCGGTGCTTGTCGGGACGATAATCTCTCACCTCTTCAACGACGGCGAGATCTCCCCCGTAAGGATTGCCCAAGCCGCGCAGTTTGCCGAGAATGAGTATTTCGGGAGAGCGTCGGGGCTTCTGGATCACCTCGCGTGCGCCCACGGCGGATTTATCGCGGTGGATTTCAAGGACGACAATATCCCCGTTGTCGAGGGCGTGCGGTATGATATGGCGAACAGCGAGCACGCGCTCTGCATCGTCAACACGGCGGGCGAGGAGGACGATCATTCCGCCAAGTACAAGACTATCGCGGAGGAAATGCGCGAGGTCGCGGGCTTCTTCGACTGTAGGACGCTGCGCTCGCTCAGCCTTCCCGACATTATGCTGAACATCGGCGTGCTGCGGAAAGCCGTCGGGGATCGAGCAGTGCTCCGCGCTATCCACTTCTTCAACGAAAACGAGCGCGTAGACAAGATCGTCCACGCGCTGAAAAACGATGATTTTGAGAACTTCCTGTACTCCGTCCGCGAGAGCGGCGACAGCTCGTTCAAGTACTTACAGAACATCTACACCGAAAGCGATTTTAAGCATCAGTCACTTACGCTGGCGCTTAACATCGCCGAAAACACGCTCTGGCGCAGAGGCGCTTGCCGCGTCCACGGAAGCGGCTTTTCGGGGACGCTCCAGGCGTTCGTGCCGCTTGATACGCTCACGGAATTCAAAATGAATATGGAGCGCGTGTTCGGCGGCGGCTCGTGCAAGGTCTTGTCGGTAAGGCAAACGGGCGGCTGCGAAATAATTATCGAATAACGTTATTGAGTGATCTCGTATTCGGAAAGCTGTTTGATCAGCATTTGGTCTACAAGCGCGTCCAGCGAAATGCCGTTTTCAGCGTATTCCTCGGTGAACACCTTGCCGTTTTCGCGGATCTTCGCGGCGAGCCCCGCCTTGTCATACGGCAGAAGAAGCCTCATTCGGCGGCTTGTCTGCGGGAGATTTCGGGCGATCTTTTCCAGAAGCTCGGGAATTCCCTCGTTTTTGAGGGCGCTTATCTTCGCGGTCTTTTCGTCCGTCGGGATATTCTCGGAGAGCTTGTCGCACTTGTTCAGAACGGTAACGACGGGAATTTCTGCCGCGCCTAAGTCCGCGAGGGTTTTCAGCGTGACGCTTGCCTTTTCGGCGGCTTCGGGGTCGGAAACGTCGCAGACGTGGATTATAATGTCCGCGCACGCCGCCTCCTCCAGCGTCGATTTGAACGCTTCTACCAAATGGTGCGGCAGGCGGCGGATCAAGCCTACGGTGTCGACGAGCAGCAGGCTGCGCCCGTCGGGGAGTTCAATCGCGCGGGCGGTGGGATCAAGCGTCGCGAACAGCTTATCCTCCGCGAGAACGCCCGCGCCCGTCAACAGGTTCAGCAGCGTGGACTTCCCCGCGTTTGTGTAGCCGACTATCGCGCCGACCTGAACGCTGTCCTTTTTGCGGCGGCTTCTCGAATAGCCGCGGCGCTCCTCGAGCTCCTTGAGCTCCGCGGAGAGCTTGTCTATCCTGCGGCGAATGTGGCGGCGGTCGGTTTCGAGCTGCGTTTCACCGGGTCCGCGCGTGCCTATGCCGCCGCCGAGGCGTGAAAGGCTCGCGCCGATGCCCATAAGGCGCGGCAGACGGTACTTAAGCTGCGCGAGCTCAACCTGCAGCTTGCCCTCGCTTGAAACGGCTCTGCCCGCGAAAATGTCGAGAATGAGCATCGTGCGGTCGATAACGCGGATGTTGGTTTCGTCCTCAATGTTGCGTATCTGCGAGGCGGTGAGCTCGCAATCGAAGATGAGCAGCGTTGCGCCGAGGTTTTGGCAGAGCTCGTTCAGCTCCTCAAGTTTGCCCTCGCCGATGACGGTCGCGGGCTCGTAGGACGGGCGCTTCTGGATAACGCGCGCGATCTCCTCCGCTCCCGCGGTTTTCGCGAGCTCCGAAAGCTCGTCCACCGAAGCCTCGACATCGTATTCGCCGACGTCCGCGGCGACTAAAATTGCTTTTTCTAATTGTTTTTCTTGCATAAAATTCTCCTTTCGCATTAAGGTTGGAGAATGAGTAACTTTTATATTATAGCAGATTGTTTGTGATTTGTCAAGTGAAAATACAACTGTGGAGGGCTTATGGGACATTGTATCAGAGCCATTATCGGCGAGCATAAGATCACCGCGAGGATCGCCGAGGATTGGTTGACTAAAGAAATCGAGCTGCCGCAGGGCTTTGGAATGATCCTCTGCACAATAAGGCTGCTGGAGGATATCGAGGAGGTTATGGAGCCCTCCGACGCTCCGGAGCTTTCCGAGCTTGATTATTTCGACGCTTCCGTAAACGAGCTTCTGGAAAATTACTCGTTCCGCGCAAAGCTCGCGTATATTGAAACGGATTATTTCGGCGGATACGGAACGCAAGCCGGTGTTCTGTACGAAAACGGAAAAATCGCCGGTGATCCGAAATGCGGCGATGGGACGATAAACGCTCTGTTAAAGGAGTTGGGAGTTTGGCGAACACCCGATACGGACGAGTTTGATATGCTCGGACTGGGAAAATATCGGCGTATGGAATAGGAGTTGACCGCTTATGTACGACCGCTACGGCGACATCACGAAGTTTATTACAGACCCCGACAAGCTGACCGTTTCAAACGGCGAAGTATACATTTCGGGCGAGCGCGACTACGATATTGTGGTCGATGTAGAGGATTGTTACGGTAATTTTAACGAAGTGAAGCCGTTTATCGCGCTGATCTCAAAGCATATCAACGAGCTTGACAACACCGTCCAAAGGTTCAACAAGCGAAAGCGCGTTCGGAGAAACGGATACAGCGAGGGACGGCTGCCCTCCCATAGCAGTATCACACGGTATGACTATTCCAAGAGCATGGAGGACGAGCCCGATATTCAAAAGCGGGAGGCTAAGACGTTTCCTTTTGTGATCGGCGTTATTTATCTTCCAAAGCCGAATTTCGTCATGCTGGATTATTGGTGCACCGAGTACAATTCGCAGTTTGAAGTGGTTTTTGAATACAAGGACGGCGGGTTCTTTTTGAGATCGTTCGGGGCGTTCGATCTTATTCCCGATGATTGGGAAGCGGAATAAAAAACCGGAGGGCTTATGGGAAAAGAAGTGATCTACAACGGTCAACCGCTCACGCTGACGCGGTTTTGGGCGACTAACGAGCCTTGCCTTTGGATCAGAGAGCCGGAGCAAAGACAAATGCCGAAAATGGAATTTGTCGGCGGATATCCGACCGAGTTCTGCATATTCTTAAAGAACCTGACCCCGGAGGAGCTTGCGCGGATAACCTTGCCGGACGGCTCACCGATAGATATTGAGGATAAAACAATGGGATATTTGAATATACAGCCGCTCCGAATTCCGCCGAATTGGACGATAAAGCTGAACAAGCTCGAGAACATTGACCCGGAAACGCTTGCCCCGGAGGACGAGAATTGGCTTTTTGCTTTTAATGAGGACATCATATATATGGAGTCCCAAATTACACGCGAGCAAAATCAGCAGATTGAGGAACAGAAGCTCGGCATTGATCTCGGCTGGTACCCCGACGGCGAACCCGACGGAAAATTTATTCTTCAAGCGATACTCAACGAGGATTGGGACGACCCGCTGATGAAGTTTTCCTCTCGAAGCAAGGACGAGATAGTGAAAACGCTTGAAAAGTGGCTCTGGGAAGACTTTATGCCCGTGAGGTTTATTGACGAGGAATATTTTCACAAAACCCATAGAATAAAACTAAAAGGGTGATAAAAGTGAAATTCTAAAATACGACAAGGAGGGCTTATGGGAAAAGAAGTTAGAAAAGAAGTTATCTACAACGGGCAGCCGCTTACGCTGACGCGGTTCTGGGTGACGGGCGAGCCCTGCCTTTGGATAAAAAGCCCCGAGCAAAGAAGTATCCAGAAAATTGAGTTCGTCGGCGGATATCCGAGCGAGTACTGCATATTTTTAAAGAACCTTACGGCGGAAGAGCTTTCTTCGATAACTCTGCCCGACGGCTCTCCGATAAATATTGAAAAAGAAGTTGAACAGCTTTAGACAAATCAACACAAACCTGTCCTCCCCCGCTGCAGGCGGGGAAAGACAAAATCTCACGCACATTAAACCTGAAAGGGTGATTATATGAAATTCAAAAGATTTGACGTGCTTATCGTCGGCACGGGCATTTCGGGCATCTACGCGGCGCTTAACCTCTCCCCCTCGCTTTCAATCCTGATGCTGTCCAAAAAGGAGCTGACGCTTTGCAACTCCGCGCTGGCGCAGGGCGGCGTGGCGGCGGTTATGGATCAGGACAACGACGACTACGAGCTGCACATCAAGGACACGCTTATCGCGGGGCAGTATAAAAACAACCTCGACAACGTGCGTATTCTCGTACAGCAGGGTCCGAAGGACGTGGAGCGGCTTGTCGAAAAATACGGCGTGGACTTTGACCGCAAGGAGGACGGCTCGCTTGCCTTGACGCTCGAGGGCGGGCACTCGCGGCGGCGGATCGCTCACCACAAGGACACGACGGGCTTTGAGAGCGAGACCGCGCTTATCGAGCAGGTCCAGAAGCCCACGACCGTAAGCGTTATCAACCAC
>JAIDPG010000351.1 GCA_029062865.1 Oscillospiraceae bacterium | reverse complement strand
GGACGGGATTACTCCCCCGACAGCGCGTTCTTTTCTATGGCGACGACCGGCGCGAATTGCCTGATCACCGCGGACGAGCGGCTGATGCCGTTCCTGAGGGAGTTCGTAAAGCGCGGCGGGCAGGGGCATTGGCTGTTTGAGACGGGGAAGCTCGCGGAGCTGGAGCGGGAATTGGGGCGCTTCGGATACAGGCTTCACGGCTTGGGAGCGCATCATATGTTCCTGCCGAAGCACGAAGTGATTTTGCCGCGGAAATTTCCCGTGCGGCGCTTGGACGACGCGGAGAGCTTCGGGCAGTTCTATGGAGACCCGCGGTTTCCGAACGCCCTCTGCGAGAAATTCCTCCCCGAACGCCCGGACGTTATCGCGCTTCTGGCAATGGACGGCGACGATATTATGGGAATGGCGGGCGCGTCGAGGGATTATAACGGCGAGCCGAGCTGGCTCCAGATAGGCATTGACGTGCTTCCCGAATATCGGGGGAACGGCGTCGGCACGTTTTTGGTAAACGAGCTTAAGAGAATTATTCTCGAACGAGGAGATGTTCCGTTTTACGGAACATCTCCCGCTAATATCCATTCGCAGAACATCGCGATAAACTGCGGATTCCGCCCTGCGTGGGTAGAGATCTCCGCGGAATACAAAAAGGAGTAGCTATGGACGACAAAGAAAAAAAGCTCCCCGAAGCAAGCTCGGAGACTTCGGATAACAAGACCTCGGACGACAAAACCTGGGTCGACGATATGAAGCAGGAATTAGAGGACTATATTGAGGAGCAGGGGATTTATATCCGGCAATAAGGAGAATTACATGAAAATACGAAAACTCGCTCCGCTGTTAGCGCTCGCGCTATGCGCTAATCTGTTTAGCGGCTGCGCTCAAAAAGCGGTTGAATTTCCTGTCTTTCCGATGAGCGCCCCGACAAGTTTATCGCCGACATCTTCAACGACATCAACGACTTCGACAACATCTTTGAGCAGTTCCTCAACGGTTTTTTCGAGCACGATTTCATCATCAACCTCGACAGCTATATCAACAACTCCTGCAATAACAATGTCGAGCGAGGAGCCGCTTGTGCCTGTTGTCACGACCCGTGAGCCGGAGATAGAAGCGCCGCCCGAGATTTATACATACACGTCGTTGCTGGATAATTACCGCGCGAAGTGGGGCTACAATCAGCTGAACGCCAAGCAGCAGAAGGTCTACGAGCGGCTTTACAAGGCGGCGGAGAGCAGCAGCCGCGCGGAGGTGAACGTGCAGGATCTCGGCGTTAAAACCGACGACGTCGACCTTGCGTATTGGGCGTTCGATTACGACAACCCGCAGTTTTTGCAGCTCGGGAGCGGCTATCAGATGAAGGTCTACGCGGACGACAGAACCAGACCCGCGTCCGTCATTATCCTCTACGGAAGAACGTCCGCCGAGGTCTCGCAGTCATTGTTTGAGCAGTTCGCCGATGATATAATCTCACAAGCGGCAGAAAAGCCAACGGATTACGAAAAGCTGGAGTATATCCATGATCGGATAGTTGATAATACGGTTTATACGGACAATGGCGAGCGTTATAATTACGAGGCGGACGGACCGCTGGTTTACGGCAAGGCGGTCTGCGAGGGCTATTCCAAGGCGTTTATGTACCTTGCGCAGTCCGTCGGCATAGAGTGCGTCTGCGTTATCGGAACGGCAAACGGCGAGGAGCACATGTGGAATCTCGTCAAGCTTTACGGCGAGTGGTACAACGTTGACGTAACATGGGACGACCCTATAAGAAGCGACGGTGCGAACGTTCTGCGTCACAACTATTTCCTGATAAGCGATTATGACATCGGCGAGACGCACGAGCTTGAGGAGCTCTTCCCAGTGCCGTCCGCGCCAAATACTTATATGCAATAAATAGGAGGAAGTTATGGCAAAGCGTTTTGATAACAACAAGAACGACAAAAAGCTCGAGCGCGCTATCCGCCGCAACTGGATAATTATGGGCGTGACCCTCGCGGCGATAATTATACTGTTTGTTATTTCGGCGAACGGCGGGGGAGCGTAATTGATAATGCATAATGGAGAATGCGGAATTTTTAGCGTTTAAACCGCGGTTCTCCCCGCCGCAGGCGGGGAGAACCGCAATAATAACTTGTTTTGAAAGCCGCCGCGCCGGGCATTAAAACCCGGCGCGGTTTTGTTATCTCTTTCGCGAGGCTGTAAGGCTTATAATCATTGCGGCGGTGATCGTTAAAGCTCCCGTGCCGATGAATAACGGCAAAAACAGGATCACACCCAAGCCCGTGCCGCCGTTCCAATCGGGCAGGAGAACGTGAGGGAAGTCCGTCGTATATTCGATCGCCGCGGATGCTGTCAAGCCCGCAAACCAAGCCGCGAGGTTCATCGCGGACTGCGCGGGGAGCTTGTCTTTGATTAAAAACACAGTTGTAACACACAGCACCACAAGCGCGGCAACGCTTAATTCCACGGGAAAAACAGTCACCGCAAGCCAGAACAAAATCGTCCATACCGCGCCTGCGAGAAAGCACAATACAAGGCGCGGTATTTTCAGCTTGAATTACATATTAGCTCCTTTTGGCGGATCATCAGCCCTGCGGGTGATAATATTTAGTTTCCTCACTTAACAATACGCGAACGGAAAGAACCCCTGTATTTTCGATAAGGCTGAAATATTCTCGGCGGTAAACCACCAGATGATCATCGGTCATTAACGAACCCGAATAACTTATCTCTGCGCATTTGCGTCCTTCCGTGCTTGGGAAAAATTCGTGTTTGTCTCCAAAAAACCTGTCGCGGATGAGAAACAACCCGGTCGCAATGTTATAGAGAATAAGCGTGGTAACAAATAATCCTCGAAAAAGCCGTGCATTGTTTTTTATGCAAAATATCATGAACAAAAACGGCACAATCCACAGCCCAACCGCCATAAATCCCTTGATCTCGATAGGCTTTCCGTATGCGAGAACGACGCTCGCCACGCTTATTATGAGATAAAAAATCTGTTTCTTCATATATTCAGACGCTCTATCGCAGAGCGCGCCGCGGCACGGGGTATGCTGAAATAAGCGAAGCCGTCGCGGGTCTCGTCGTTATACTTTTCGTTTCTAAGAAAATCTTGCAGCCTCTTCTTCTCGTAAGACGACAGCTTTCCGCTTTCCAGCAGCTCCGCCGCGGGCTTGACCGCCGGAATCCCCAGCTCGTAGAACTCCGAAATGTCAAGCTCAGAAAGCTTTCCTGATTGATACGCGGAGATATTATACCGCGCGATAGCGCCATCAAAATTGCCGAAGCACAATATAGTGAGCATAGCCGCAAACGCCGCGAAGATCGCCCTCCAGATCCTATAATCCCGTATCTGAAGCGCAATTATCAGCACAAAGATCAACGCGAGCAATATCATAAACCAAGACGTATAAACGCGAAGCAGCGTCATTCCGTATTCGCCAATATACATCAGCATTTTCGTGATCGCCGTCGCGATGATAAGAAGCGTGAACAGAGAGATCATTATGGTGTAAACGCGCAGCGCGATCGGTTTTATATCGAGATCGTTTCGTTTTGTGAATGCCTGGATAAGCGTGATGACCGCAAGATTTATCACAGCTATCGCGCAGAGCTCGAAAAATCCGCGGCGCGCGAACGCGGAATAGTCAAGCGTTTTTTCGATAGCGTTTGCGATGTTTACGAACTGGGTTATAATGTATATAAGGTAGAATACGCATATCGGCGTTACCGTGAAATATGCCGCGACCGACGGGAACACGCGGTATTTCGGAGCAGCCTCGCTATGCTCGGGCGCGGCTTTCCTTATCGAAAAAATCACGTCGAAAAGAAACATCGCCACGGGAACGGCAAACAACATATCCCGGAACAGCGACGGGGAAAGGCTCGGCAGATGTTCGGTGAAGCTGTGCATAGTATCGGAGAAAAGCTCGTCGGAGCTCATTAAAAGCAGCACGACAACAATGGTAAGCGGCATTGCGATAATAAGTCCCAAAAGCGCGTACATCACCGTTTTGGAGCGCGACCTTTCACGGAAAACCGAAAACGCGCTTTTAGGCTGCCTTACAAAGAATTTCTCGAACGGACGCACGAAAACGCTTTGCAGCAGATCGGAGACAAAATGCCTCCCGAAAAGCTCCGCGCCGCTTATCGCGATTGTCAGATAAAGGTACAGCAAAAACGAGAACCACGCCGCCAGAATGTTTGTAAATTCGCTCGCGCTGAATAACGGCGCGAGGCAGAAAAGCTCCGCGATGCCGAAAATGACCGCGTGGGCGGGCTTTATCTTAACGGCTTTTACTTTTACAAATACAGCGCCCATTATCCCAAAGAGCGCCCAGATGATCCCGCCCCATATTCCGCCGCAAAATCTCACGGCAAAATGAGTGAAAATAAAGCCCAACGCGAGGCTTATCCAAGCAAAAACGGCATCCGAGACCGAAATTTTCGGCTGCTCGGCAAACGGCTTTTGCGTGTAATTCAGTTCTTCCATTTCAATCCTCCGTTTATTCTTTGTTTAAGTGCCTAATGCGCAATAATATTCGCCGCTGCCGCAGGTCGGCGTAAACGAGTATTTCCCGTCGATGCTCGCGAAAAACTCCGCTTTTCATCTCACGCCTCATTTTACCCGCGGTAAAGATACTGCCTGCTTATGCGCTGCTCCGGCTTTGTGTCAAACATATACAGGAAGATCAGGAACACCCATTCAAGCGGCTTCATCAGTATATACACCGCGTCCGCGCGGCGTGGCGTGGTTATATGCTTTGAGATCGGATAGCCGTACTTGTCGTATGCCCCGCGTATAAGCTTGTGAAATTTCGGGAGCTTTTCGTGTATAAAATCCTCAAACGCGTTTGCGATGCAGAGCTGCCTGTTTACGATAATTGTCGCGCCGTGCCGAGTGCCATAGCGCAGCGGCTTTACGATTTTTTTGTGCCCGCCCGCCGCGACGGTGCAGAGATAATGCCCCTCGTAATGCTTCGGCGGGGGCGGTATCTGCCGCGAGAACGTCCAATCCGCGGTGTCCTTGAACGCCTTTATCGGCGCGTCCGCGCCCTCCCCCGTGAGAATAAAGATGATCTCCAGCACCGCGATCACGAAAAAAAGGCACAAAAAAACCAGCGCGGAATAACCCGCGGCGCTTGACATTAAACGATAAAGGCGGCTTTTATCCTCCGAGCCTTGCTCCTCGAAGATCTCAAGCTGCTGCTTTATCTGTTTTTTCACCGCCGAAACCGAGATGATAAAAACGTTAGCGTGATAAACGTACAGCATAAGCGCCCAGCCCGAAATGTTTTTCGCGAGCTGGATCGCGAGGGCGATCTGAAAGACGTTAAGCAGAACAACGCCCGCGATAGAAAACGCCGAAACGAGCGGCGGCATTTTCCTCGCGTCAAGGAAGATAAGCGCAAGCAAGCCGATAAGCCCTAATACCGCGGGAACTTCGGCAGCCCAACCGAAGTCCGACGAAATGCTGTAATGAAGCTGCATTTCGTAAATCTGTTCGTACCAGTCTCCGGCAGTGCTGAATTCCATACCGAAAAGCATAAGATAAAGCACCCCGCCGACTATCAGCGTAGCCAACGCCGCGACCCTCGGCAATATCGGTTTTTTCGAGAACAGATTGTAAATGTTCAAGACGGTGAGCCCCAGCGGTATCGCAACGCCGATACCGTAAAAGATAGTGCCGTAAATCAGCATAATGAAAAAGTCCATTTGCGATACTCCTTTCTAAGATGCTGAACAGGCTCTAAAAGCAAAAATATTCGCCGTCAACGCTGGTGAGCGTAAACGAATATTTCCCGCCGAATTCCGCGAAAAACTCCGCGTTTTCGCAGCGAACGGGGTGTCCCTCGCCGTTCGTATCGAAAACGATAAGCGCGAATTTAAACTTTTCCGCGCGAAGCCGGGTTTTGTTATCGAACGCCTCCGCAGGGATATTCATCGAGACGACCTCGCCGCGCTCGAACGGAACGTGAGCGTCGTTATCCTCGACGCCGGCGAACATCGTGCCGAGGTCTCTTCCGCCTAGCGAGAAATCGCACCAAATCTCGCCTACGTTGTCGCAGTCCGCGGTGATTTTAAGGGAAACCCCCGCCCTGCTCGGCGTGAGCCTTGTGATAAGCCAGATCACAAATGCCACGACGACAACGAGAACCCCGACTAAAAACTGCTGATAGCGCGGCAGTCTGCGGAATTTTTTCAGCGATAATTTTTTCATCGGCTCTCCCCCTCGTCCTTGTATTCAAGAATGTCCCCGGGCTGGCAGTCCAACGCCTCGCAGATTTTGTCGAGCGTCGAAAACCGCACTGCCTTCGCCTTTCCCGTTTTGAGTATCGAGAGGTTCGCGGGGGTTATGCCGACAAGCTCCGCGAGCTCGTTTGATGAGATCTTCCGTTTTGCCATCATTACGTCAAGATTAACGATTATCATAGCGCACCCCCGTCA
>JAIDPG010000350.1 GCA_029062865.1 Oscillospiraceae bacterium | reverse complement strand
CGCCGATAATTACATAAGAGACGGCAAGCCTCTCATCGGCAGGATAGACAACGCCGACAAGCTCCGCGATTTGTACGCCATTGTCTGCACGGCAATGTATCTCGGCGTGAACTGGACGGACATCGACTGCTCCACCGAGGACGCTATGCACATCAAGCTCGCCGCGCTGCTGGAATGGGGCGGGCGGGAGCTGGACGGTCTTTCGATGTTGATGACAAAAGAGGAGTTTGAGCGCGTCCAAGCGACGGGCAAGGTCGGCTTGAATTTCAATGAAATGCGGGTTTACGAGCCGCTTCCGTAAAATTTTCGCAAAAGCACTTGACAAATTCGGAAAAGTGTGTTATAATTTATCTTGTTAATAGTTTTAAATGCGATGAAGGGAAAAAAGTTTCCATTAGCATTTTCAGAGAGCCGCTGTTTGGTGCGAAGCGGTAATGCGGTGTAAACATAGCTCCTCCCCGAGCAGAGCGGGTGAAAACGGTCTACAATCGTCAATTAGCTTGCTTCGGGTTCTCCCGTTACAGAGTGCGGCGTTGTCGGACGCCAAAGAGCGGGCGGTCTTGTGAGAGATCGTCAACAAGAGTGGTACCGTGGAGTTTTACGCTTCATCTCTTGTCCCAAAAAAGGGGGCAATAGATGAGGCTTTTTTATTGCCCGATATATTCAGGAGGTAACTTATGAAATTCGCAAACAAGTATCAAAGACGCTATTTTATGCCGCCCTATCCGTGTCTGGATTGGGCGAAGAAGGAGTACATCGACAAGCCGCCCGTGTGGTGCTCGGTCGATCTGCGCGACGGAAACCAGGCGCTTATTATCCCGATGAGCCTTGAGGAAAAGCTGGAGTTCTGGGAGTATCTCGTGAAGGTAGGCTTCAAGGAGATCGAGATCGGCTTCCCCGCGGCGAGCGACACGGAATACGAGTTCTGCCGCGCGCTTATCGAGCGCGATATGATCCCTGATGACGTTGCCGTGCAGGTTCTCACGCAGTCGCGTGAGCATATCATCAAAAAGACGTTCGAGGCGCTTGAGGGCTGCAAAAACGCTATCGTGCATCTGTACAATTCCACCTCCGTCGCTCAGAGAGAGCAGGTGTTCAAGAAGTCGAAGGAGGAGATAATCGAGATAGCGACGACAGGTGCGAAGCTCCTTAACGAATACAAGGCAAAAACGCCCGGCAATTTCCGTTTTGAGTATTCCCCCGAGAGCTTTACGGGCACCGAGCCGGAGTTCGCCGCGGAGATCTGCAACGCGGTCATCGATATATGGAAGCCCACACCCGACAACAAGGTGATTATAAATCTCCCCGTGACCGTTGCGGAGAGCATGAGCCACGTTTACGCGCAGCAGATAGAGTATATGTGCAAGGAGCTCCACGACCGTGAGAACATCATCGTGTCGCTCCACCCGCACAACGACCGCGGCTGCGGCGTCGCCGACACGGAAATGGGCTTGCTCGCGGGCGCGGACAGAGTTGAGGGCACGCTTTTCGGCAACGGCGAGCGCACGGGCAACGTCGACATCATCACGCTCGCGCTGAATATGTACACACACGGCGTAGAGCCGAATCTGGACTTCACAAATCTCCCGGAGCTTGTTGAGGTTTACGAGCGGCTTACGCGAATGACCGTCAACGCGCGTTCGCCGTACAGCGGACAGCTGGTTTACGCGGCGTTTTCGGGGAGCCACCAGGACGCTATCGCGAAGGGTATGCACTTCCGCGAGGAAAACGACCCCGACCATTGGAACGTGCCGTATATCCCGATAGACCCGCACGACGTCGGGCGCGAGTACGAGGGCGACGTTATCCGCATTAACTCGCAGTCGGGCAAGGGCGGCATCGGCTATCTTATGGAGCAGAATTACGGCATTGTAATGCCGCCGAAGATGCGCGAGCACTTCGGCTACACGGTAAAGGGCGTGTCCGACAAGGCGCATAAGGAGCTCAAGCCCGCCGAGGTTTACGAGATCTTCACGAAAACGTACGTCGATGTGAAAAAGACGTTTGAGGTAACAGAGGCTCACTACACGCAGGGCGAGCATTTCACGGCGGAGGTCACGGTGAAGATCCACGGCGAAACGCGCAAGCTCCGCGGCATAGGCAACGGCCGCCTTGACGCGGTTTCCAACGCGATAAAGGACGCGTTAGGGCTTGACTACACGATCTCGACGTACTCCGAGCACGCGATAGAGCAGAGCTCGAAATCCAAGGCGGCGGCGTTCGTCGGCATTACCAATCCGAACGGCACCGTAAGCTGGGGCGCGGGCATCGACACGGATATTATCGTCGCGTCCGTAAAGGCGCTCGTCTCCGCGATCAACAACAGCAAATAAAATCAATCGCCAAAAATCCCCCGCGCAGCGGGGGATTTTGTTTATTCCTTTGGCTTTTCCGTTTCGGTAATTTCTAGGTTGTCCACGCCGAAAAACCGCACGCGCTGCTCGTCCTCGGCGATGTCGAAGATCGTCCGACCGCCCGGCTCCGCGCCCGCGAGCATTTTGAACGTCGGAAACATCTCATCATAGCTTATTGGCGCTTTTGAGATTTTTATGCCCGTTTCGGTTTGGTTTGCGGGCTTATACATCAACAGCGGGTACCTCTTATTATAATGCCCGGATAAGCCGTGATCCGCCATAAAAATAATCTCGCTGTTGTCGTAAACGCCGTTTTCCTTGAGGATTTTCAGATACTCGTTTATTATCTTGTTTACGGCAATAGCCGAATCCTCCGGAGAGACCATATCGCCCACAGAGCGAGTCAGATCCTTTGTGACATTCCTCGGCGCATGCACACCGAGAATATAGATGAACTTAAAAACGTCCTCGTCGGTTTCGTCAAGCTCCCGCGGAAGGGTATTATAAAATGCGAGAATGTCCGGATCGTAGCTCCCCGCGCCGGTTGCGTTTTGCAGCTTTCTTTCCAGAGACTCCGCAATGTCGCCGCCCATGTTCTGCGCGTCAAACCAGAACAGCGGCTTCAGGGGCTCGGGCATACATCTGAAAAGCGCCAGGCGGAATATGTTCTTTGAATACAGCATAGATTCGCCGAACGACAGTCTTACAAACCCCGCGTTATCGTAAAAATCATCGAGAACGGCGACGGGAGGCGCATAGAACGCGGAGTAGAAATTCGCTTTGAAATTCTCCGCCGAGGCTTTAAAGAACGTCAGATCCGTATATCCTTTGCCGATAGTGCTGCCGGAGGTGATATATGCCATGCTCTGATCCGTGAGAGCGTATTTCCCCACGGTGTTGGTGTAATACGTGAAGCCGTCAAATTCGGATACCGTTTCGGGAGCCTCCTTCAACGCGCTGTCAAACAGGTACGACTCATATTCGTCGGCTAGTATGATAATAACATTTTTGTTCTTGCTGTACAGATTAAGATCTTTTGCCGAGCAGTATGATATGCTCTCGCCGTTCATTATCGAAACGAGCTTATCCGCACTGTACTTCGGAATGTTGTTATAAGCAGAGATCCCCAGCGCCGCGAATTGCACGACGATCAGCGCCGCCGCTATCCGCCCGACAAGCCCGTCAAACTCCTCGGGGAGCTTCCAAAGCAAAACGAAAGCCGCCGTCAGCACGACAAGCCACACTATAATGCTCAGTGCCGTTTTCCAGAAAGACAGCGCGTATTTTTCTCCGTTGAATTCGCCCATATTCACCGCGAGGAAATTGCCCTGAATATAAAACGCTATGGAAACCCCGAAAAGCGCGGCGCGGAAAATTCGATTGGCTTTGCCCTTTGTAAGCAGGCAGACCGCAAGCGTCACGGCAAAGACCGCTAAGGTCACTATCCCCAGACAAGCGGCAAGCGGCTTTATCGGGATCTCGATATCGTCAGCGTTCGGGATATAAATATCCATCGGCATAAAAAAGCAGACATTCCACGCCGTGAACAAACACAGCATTATATACGAGGCTATCCCTTGTTTAAGAGGTTTTTCTTTTGTTTCCACAGTTGTTCCTCCCCCAAAATTGACTTAATTGTGCTTCCCCCGCCGAAGGCGGGGGAAGCCGTGGGAATATGTATTACAGCTTTGGGTCCGTATACCCGCCCTTGCCGAAGCGCAGCTCTTCGTCGTCGAAGTTATCGTCGTCGTAGCCCGTGATATGCTCCGATTTGAGTCGGCGCTTTTCGAGCAGTATTTTCTGTTCCTCTAAGTACCGCTCATACTCCTCAGCGCGCCTGTCGAGATCCAGCTTAACAAGATGCCGCGCCGCAAATGGCAGCCCGAACGACATTCCCGCCACGATCAGGTTTAAAACCGCGAACTTGAAGTCGCCGTTCGCTATTGCCACCACGCACCCGACAGCAGCCGCAAGCAGACCCACGACCATTCCCGCGTTGCAGGCGGTCTCCTTGTAAATGCCCTTGTTGGCGTAGACTATAACGTAGATCAGAATAATTAAGAAAGCTAAATCAAGCATTTTATTGCACCCTCAGAATAAATACGAGCTTAACGGCTCAATCGGAAACAGCATCTGGGCGATGCTTTGCGCGCTTGAGCCCGAGACCTTGTAGCGCTTGTTCTGCAGCCGCTTGCGGTTTTCCTGCTCGATAAGCTTGCGCTGCATAGACATTTGGTTCAGCAGCTTGAAGTACGCGTCCAGTCTTGCCTTTCGGCGAAGCCGCGCGCGCTCTACCTCCTTGCGCTCCTCGAGCTCCTTTTTTGCCGCCTTGCGGTCATACGGCTTTTCGGTGTATTCCGTGATCTCCCCGCGGCGGTCGATAACGATCGTGTGCCGATACTTGCTGCCCGTCATTGAGCTTGTCATCTCGTCGATTTTTTGGGAGATCTCCTTGGCGAGTTCTGGGTCGTCCTGCAGCTTCTTCTCAAACGTCGGCGAAACGGCAACGAAGCTCTTCTTATTATAATAGATAGAATTATACGCCGAGTTCATTCCGAGCGCGTCCTCGACAGCCTTCTTGAAGCCGTCGTCCGCGGTCTCAAAAGGGCTCGACGAGGAGCTGAACATAAGCTCCGCGAGACTTTTTATTTCCAGACTCATATTATAATCATCCTCCCGATCGCCAAACATAATATCCCATACTATTATAATTATAGCATATAACGGCGCGGTTTTCAAGACTTGAAGAAAAAATTTGAAAAATTTCCCGAAAATTTTGTCAAAAATATTGAAAAATACAAAATGTTGTGGTATAATATATTTGTACCATATAAATCTTCAACATAAAGGAGAAAGAATTATGAAATGTCCCGAATGTGGCTGCGAAGAAAGCAAGGTTATTGATTCCCGACCCACCGAAAACAAGGTCCGCCGCCGCCGCGAGTGCATCAAGTGCGCGACGCGCTTTACGACCTATGAGATCATCGAGGAGATTCCGTTGATGATCATCAAAAAGGATCACACGATCGAGCCCTTTGACCGCGAGAAGCTTGTGGACAAGCTCTGCCGCGCGACCGTCAAGCGCCCCGTGTCGCTTGAAACGATCGAGAACGTCGTCGAGGAGATAGCAGCGGGCTTGAAAAACTCGCTCCAGCGCGAGGTCACGTCCGACAAGATCGGCGAGCTGGCTCTTCTGAAGCTCAAGGAGATCGACGACGTGGCGTACATTCGCTTTGCGTCCGTTTATCGGGAGTTCGACGATGTTGACAGCTTTGTGAAGATAATTTCCGAGCTTAAAAACGACAAAAACGCATAAAAGCAATCCCCCGCGTGCCGCGGGGGATTTTGTGTGACTGAAGCCGCGAAGCGGCTTTTTAAATCGTGCGCGAAGCGCGCACATCAATTCTACATTATCGAGCGTTCGCCGCGGCTCTGAATGCCGCCGAGATCACAAGCGCGAGCGTTATCAGAACGCCCGTCATCGTAACCGAGCCAACGCCGTAAAGAACGGGGCAGACGGAGATCACCACAGCCACGATAATGCAGACGAATAAAGCGTTTCGCGGCTTTGCGAAGCGCTTGTCGAGGAGCATTACAATGACGGAGAAAACCGTCACGGCGACAGTAAGCATCGCGGTTATAAACGGAGGGAATATTCCATAGCCGAACGGAAGCATATCAAAATAAGAATGCAGAGTGTATTTCGACTCTATGTCGGGCGGCGTCCACCACCACATAACGACTCCGTTTGGTTGAATCTCCAGAAAAATCGCGGAGGCAAGGGCGGCGAGCGAAATTCCCTCCAGCGCGATTTTCGGAAAGCCCCAATTCGCGAATGATTTCTTGGATACAAGCATAAAAATCCCACCGGCGGTTACAATAATTCCCATAACATAAAGCGGCAAGTAAAACCCCGCGAAAACAAGCGGCGAGCCTAACAAACACGCGCCAAATATTATGATCAGCGTCCCAACGATTTTGCGGCTCATTCGTTTAACGTACAAAAGCGTTTCGACGAGCGCGCTGTTCGACTGCTCCGCGGCGGTTTCGGGCGTGGCGCGTTCGCCGCTTATCAGCTCCGCAATCGACACGCCGAGCTCCTTGGAAAGCGTTTCCAGAATTGCCACGTCCGGGAAGCCGCGGCCTCGCTCCCATTTCGACACTGCCTTGTCGGTCACGCCGATTTTCTCGGCGAGCTCGCGCTGCGTCAAGCCAAGTTCTCCGCGCAGTTCGGCGATGAACCGCCCTGTTTTCTCGGCATCCATTTGACCGCCTCCTTTCTAAAATTATTGTAGCACAGCGCTGCACGAAAGTCAACCTACGCTTCGTAGAGTGGGGTTTATACGTCAAAATCAACAAATAAATCGGGCAGAATTAAGTCGGAATATGGTGAAAACGGAAAATTTGGAAAATGACGACAACTTTTGCAAAAACCCCTTGACAACCCGAAAAAAGTGTGGTATAATGATTGAGTTGTCCGACTTGGCGGCGTTCGCAGGAGTGGG
>JAIDPG010000035.1 GCA_029062865.1 Oscillospiraceae bacterium | reverse complement strand
TAACAAAGCGGAAAGCAGTTTTGGCGGTGGCGTTCTCGTTAGCGGGACAAACGCCGAGTTCACTTTGCAAAGCGGAACGATCTCGGGAAACAGCGCAAACTATGGCGGCGGCGTGCACGTGAGCTCCAGCGGAAAGGTTACAATGAACGGCGGCACGATCGGCGGCGGAAACACGGCTAGCGGCGGAGCCGGCGTGTGTTTGGGTACGGGCAACGGAGCGTTCACGATGACGAACGGAACGATCACAGGCAACACCTCAAATTACGGCGGCGGCATACAAATGAACGGCGGCACAATGACGTTCGACGGACCTGTCACGATCAAGGACAATCACAGGAAGAACGGCAAGGACAGCAACGTATATCTCCGAGAAACAGGCAAGGACGCTCCAACGTGCTTTACAATAACCATAGGAGCGAACTTTAATCCCACCGCCCCGATAGGCGTTCATATTCAGCCGGCAATTGAGTGTCACAAGGATGTGGACACGACACAGTTTGCGGCGGATGTTTCGGCAAAAGATATAAGCGGAAATTTTAAGAATGACGATGCCGGGCAAGAGATCGTTTATAAAGATAACAAAGTCAAGCTTCACGTAGAGCACGACTACGGCGAATGGACAATCACCAAAGCCCCCGGCATAAACACGACCGGTACTGCCACGCGCGTCTGCAAAAAGAACAAATCCCACGTGGAAACAGAAGTATTGCCCCCGCTGAGCGACACAGACTTCTGGACTAAAGACCCCGACAAGGACGAGTACACAAACGAAAGCTACGGCACGACCACGCCTCCATCGCAAAACGTTCCCGCGGCAACGCCGACTGTTGGCAACGATAACAACGATAACAAAACCGACAACACCCCCAACTTACCCGACGACAAAACCATTATCTACAAAGATCCCCCGACGGGCATCTCCCTTTCCCTCGCTCCTCCCGCTCTGGCAATTGCCGCCATAACGGCATTGCTGATCCGCAGAAAGAAATGATCTAACAGCTCCCCCCTCGTATTGCGAGGGGGATTTTCTTGCAGAAATTTTCTTAAAACCCCTTGCAATTCAAGGGCAAGTATGTTATAATAAGAATAAGCGCTTTGAGAAAGGGGCATTTTGGCGATGAGGCGGATAAAGGGCGCGGTTTTGGCGATTTTTTTGTTTTTGTCGGCTTTTTTGGCGGGCTGCGCCGGGAATAACACGCCGCAGACGACCCGCACCGTTTTCGTTATGGATACAGCCGCCTCCGTCAAGGGCGCGGAAAGCGACGCCGAAAGTGCCGTCGAGACCCTTACGCGGCTCGACAGGCTGTTCGACCGCTATGACGAGCAAAGCGACGTTTACGCGATAAACAATCGCCTCGGCAAGGACATTTCCGAGGACACGTCCGAGCTTATTCGCCGATCCGTTGAGCTTTCGGAAGCTTACGGAAACGCCGTCAGCATTTTCGCGGGAGACATCACCGACGCGTGGAGCATAGCTTCGGAGAACCCGAAGATCCCGACGGAAAGCCGGATCGCGGTTGCGCTCGCGAGCTTTGACAACGCCGTGTTCTCGCTTGATACAATGAGCTTCGCAGATGAAAACGGCTCGCTGGACTTGGGAAGTGTCGCGAAGGGCTTCGCACTGGATAAGGTCAAAGAAAAGCTTGGAGACGAGTCCTGCATCGTGTCGATGTCCTCTTCGATACTTCTGCACGGACAGAAAGTGAACGGCGAGAAATTCTCCGTCGCGATAAGAGACCCCGACACTGCGGGCACGCTGGGAACGCTGTACACCGACGAGTGCTTTCTGTCAACGTCGGGCGGGTACGAGCGGTTCTTCGAGGTTGACGGGCGGCGGTACATTCACATTTTCGACCTTGAGACGGGCGCGCCGTGCGAAACAGACCTCACGTCCG
>JAIDPG010000349.1 GCA_029062865.1 Oscillospiraceae bacterium | reverse complement strand
AATATATAAAATCCAAATAAACAAAAAATCCCCCGCGGAGCGGGGGATTTTTTTATGCGCTTTCAGATTTTCTTATCCCGAACATCATTCTAAGCAATCCCGCAAACATTTTCGGACTTTTTACCACAACAACCTTCATAGCGATCACTCCTCAAAACAGTTACCTAAAGCCTCAACAGAAAAACCCCGAGTGCGATAAGCAGCACGGCTACGAATAGCAGAATACACTTTGCCGAGAACACGACAAGGCAGATAAGCGCTGTTATAAACGCCGCCGCCGCGAGTATCGGCAGGGCGCTTGAATTGCAGCCGGAGCCTCGCCGCCGGCATTTTCCGTGTCTTCGCATACAGTTCACCCCCGCTTCTCGCTCTTTGGTTTAGTATATTCTGTTCGGCGGATTTGGTTACTGAACTAAAAAAATTAAAAAACCCCTTGCTTATTAGTTTAAAATGTGCTATAATAATAATGAGTATTTATGCATTACTGAACAGGCTCTTAATTAACAGGAGGACTTATGGGAAACGAGACTAAAAAAACCACCGGGAGCGTTAAGATCTCAGAGGACGTGCTTATTAAAATCGCCGAGACGGCGGCTTGCGAGATCGATGGCGTGGCGAAGATCAACAATCGGCTGGAGCCGCCCTCGACGCTCGCGAAGTTCCGCGGCCCCGTGCGGGTTAAGGTAAACGGTGAGTCGGCGGCGATAAAGTTCGACATCTCCGTGCTGGAGGGCTTCAACGCGGTGAGTGTCGCTGAAAGTATTCAGAAAAGCGCCAAAAGCGCCGTGCAGAATATGACGGGCTTTACGGTGACAAAGGTGGACGTAAACGTCGCGGGTGTGAAGTTCCTTGAGGAGAAAAGCGAAAACGGCGGGGTGACGGAATGACTGAGAAAAGTACGAAAAAGCTTACCCGCCCCGAAATTCGCGAAGGCGCGTTTCTGGAGCTGTACCAGCTGATGTTCGGCACGACGCTTGAGGAGATCGACGAGCTGAACGCCGACGCGTTCGATATGGCGAAAAACGAGCAGACCGACGAGATAGTAAACGGTGTTCTTGCGCACGAGGAGGAGCTTTGCGGGGTCATCTCGAAATACTCAAAGTCCCGCGCGATCGCGAGAATAGCGAAGGTCAATCTCGTGATACTTAAAATCGCGATTTATGAGATGAAGTATTCGGATAAAATTCCGCCCGCCGGCGCGATAAACGAGGCGGTGGAGCTCGCGAAGAAATACTCTCTTAAGCCCGATAGCGGGTTTATCAACGGGATACTGAATTCATATCTGGAGGAACTGAATGGAAACAAACAATAGGGTTTATTCAGTGCGCGATATTTCCCTTATGGCGAAGAATGCTATTGAGAGAGTTCCCGGGTTTGACCGCATAGCTGTCCGCGGGGAGGCGGCGAATGTCCGCGTCAGCAATAACGGGCATCTTTACTTCTCGCTGAAGGAGGGCTACGACGTGATCCCGTGCGTTATCTGGGCGAACGTCCTGGCGGTGCTTACGGCGCGCGGCGTTGAGCCCCGCGACGGGTCATCGGTGGTTTGCACGGGCAAAATGACTACCTATTCGGGCAGCGGCACATATCAGCTGCAATGCTCCAATGTTATCCCCGAGGGCGAGGGCGCGGCGGCGCTGGCGTTCGAGGCGCTGAAGCGCCGGTTGGAGGCTGAGGGCTTGTTCGGGCAGAAGCGGAGATTTACGGAATACCCGAAGAAAATCGCGGTGATAACCGCTCCCAATTCCGACGCGCTTCGCGACATAAAGACCAACGTCCTGCGCCGCTATCCGATAGTGGAGCTTTGCTTCTTTCCCGCGACGGTTCAGGGCGAGACCGCCCCAAAGTCGCTTACAGACGCGTTTGAGGCGGCTCAGGGCTCCGGCGCCGATATTATCATATTCGGGCGCGGCGGCGGCTCGCGCGAGGACTTAAGTTGCTTTGACGATGAGCGCGTGGCGCGGGCAATTTTCGCGTCGCGTATTCCGACGATAAGCGCCGTCGGGCACGAGACCGACTTTACGATAGCCGACTTTGTAGCGGACGTTCGCGCTTCTACTCCCACAGGCGCGGCGGAGCTCGCCGTGCCGGAAATAGCGGAGATTTGGGGCATTATCCAAGGTTATGAAAAAGGCGCGGCGCGTTCGATGAAGCTGAGGCTTACACAGTGCGAGGCACGGCTTTCGGAGCTTTCAAAGAGGGTTCAGCTTAATTCTCCGAGTGGGAAGATCGCCGCGTGGAGTTCACGTTTAGAGAGCGTCGAGGCGCGGCTCAAGACCGGAATTCGTCGGAAGCTCGACAGAAGCGAGCACGAATTAAACATCAAAGTCAACACGATAAACGGCGTAAACCCGCTTGCCGTGCTGTCGCGCGGTTATTCCGTCACGACGAAGGGCGGCAAAGCGATAAAAAGCTCGTCGGAGCTTAACGTCGGCGATACGCTTGACATAAAGCTCGACAAGGGCGAGGTTTCCGCCAAAGTCACCGAAATAATAAAGTAATCGAAATACAGAAACGAGGACTTAACAATGGATTTTGAAGCCGAAATGAAAAAGCTCGCCGACATAGCGGCGAAAATGGAGGCTGGCGATCTGCCTCTGGAAGAATCGATGAAGCTTTACACCGAGGCGGTAGAGCTGACGAAAAAGCTCAAGGATTACATCGAGCAGGCGAAGCAGAAGGTCGAGACCCTGGAGGGCAACTGATGGACGTAAAGGAACGGCTCGCGGACTACGCCGAGATGACAGCCGAGGCGCTTGAAAAGTATCTCCCGCAGACCGACTGCCTTCAAAAGCGCGTTATCGAGGCGGCGCGGTACAGCCTGTCGGCGGGTGGTAAGCGGCTTCGCCCGGCGCTTGTTATGGAGTTCTGCCGCGTGTGCGGCGAGGAGCCCGAAACGGCGCTGCCCGTGGCGTGCGCTATAGAAATGCTGCACACGTTCTCGCTTATCCACGACGACCTGCCGTGCATGGACGACGACGACCTGCGGCGCGGAAAGCCCTCGTGCCACAAGGCGTTCGGGGAGGACATTGCGGTGCTTGCGGGCGACGCGCTCGCAATGCTGCCGTATCAGATAATCGCCGAGGCGGGGCTTCGCAGGGCGCTTCCGAAGGACGCGGCGCTGAAGCTCATTTCGCTGTTGGGCGAGCTATCCGGCGTTCGCGGAATGATCGGTGGGCAGACGCTTGATTTACAAAACGAGGGCAGAAAGCCCGATGTGCCGATAATCCTTGAGATGTACCGAATGAAAACGGGCGCGCTTCTGGAATTCAGCTGCCGCGCGGGGTGCATTGTCGCGGGCGCGGGCGCGGATAAGCAATTAGTGGCGGGGAGCTTCGGGCAGCGGCTCGGGCTGGCGTTTCAGATAATCGACGATATTCTCGACATCACCGCGGACGAGAAGCTGCTCGGCAAGCCCGTCGGCAGCGACCTCGAAGAGGGGAAATACACCTACGTCGCGGCGGTGGGTCTCGAAAAAGCCCGCGAGCGCGCCGCGGTGCTCACCGCGCAGGCAAGAGAGGCGCTTGCGGAGTTCCCCGACAACGAGTTTCTGCTCGAGCTCACCGAGATGCTTTTAAACCGCGTGTATTAAACCACGCATATTATACTTCGAGACTAGTTAAGGAAGCAATAATTTATGAAGAACCTTTTTGTGAACCCGATAATAGTGGTGGGTCTTGCGTCGTTTCTGACGGCGCAGATAATCAAGACTGTTATCTACGCGATAAAATTCAAGACGTTTAATCCCGAGCGCATAACGGGCGCGGGCGGAATGCCCTCGTCTCACTCGGCGCTGGTGATTTCCGTGATGATCTACACGCTGCGGCTTTACGGCTTGAAAAGCTCGGAATTCGCGTTCGCGATGCTTCTCGCGGGGATCGTCATTTACGACGCGCTGAGCGTGCGCTACAACGCGGGGCTCCACGCGAAGGAGCTCAACAAGCTGCGCAAGATAGTCGACGAGCTTGACGACGAGATCTCCCAGCTTTCGGGCGAGGAGGACGACCCCGACATCAACGAGCTCGTAAGCCAGAAGCAGCTCCAGGAATTCCTCGGGCACACGCCCATTGAGGTAATTGCGGGGGCGCTCTTGGGAATTATAATGGCGATGGTATTCCCCAAGTAGTTTTTAGCATAATAGTTGTTAGTAGCCGGTTATTTGAACGGGTAAGCGGTTCTGTTTTGATAATTAGCTACTAGCTACTATTTTCCGGTGCTATATGATTGGCGGTGACATACTTGATTTTAAACGACGACTTAACTCATGATAAATTAACGAAGCTGAACTCCTCGCAGCTGAAAAAGCTCTGCGGGGAGCTTCGCGGCGTTATTATGCGCACCGTTATGCGAAACGGCGGGCATTTGTCCTCGAATTTGGGAACGGTGGAGCTCTCCGTGGCGCTTCACCGCGTTTACAACGTGTTCGGTGGGGACAGGGTGATTTGGGACGTGGGTCACCAGGCGTACGCGCACAAGCTGCTTACGGGACGCTTTTCGCGGTTTAACACGCTGCGGCGGCGCGGCGGTATATCGGGTTTTACGCGCCGCTCCGAAAGCGAGGCGGACGCGTTTGTTTCGGGGCACTCCAGCACGTCGATATCGGCGGCTTACGGGATTTCGACGGCGATGCGGCTTAACGGCGAGAACGGCTCCGTCGCGGCGATAATCGGCGACGGGGCGTTTACGGGGGGAATGGCGTACGAGGCGCTTAACAACGCGGGAAAAACCGCCACGAACCTCACGCTTGTGATAAACGACAACGCGATGTCGATAGGGAAGAGCACCGGCGCGCTTTCGCGGTATCTCGCGCATATCCGCTCGACGAAGAAATACTTCACCGCGAAGGAGCGCGTCAAGAGCGCGCTTTCCGCTGTTCCGCTTGTCGGCTCGAGAGTTCAGAAGCAGGTGACGGCGGTCAAGGTTTTCCTCAAAGAGCTGCTTTACGAGAGCTCGAACTTGTTCGAGAATATGGGATTTTACTACATCGGACCCGTGGACGGTCACGACCTTGAAAACCTCACCGAGGCGCTTTCCATTGCCAAGGAGATGAAGCGCCCGTGCGTGGTGCACGTGTTTACGAAGAAAGGGAAGGGCTACAAGCCAGCCGAGGAAAACCCGGGCGAATATCACGCGGTGGCGGCAAACGGCGTGGTTGAGGAGTTTTTCTATGACAACGCGGCTTCTTCGCATTTGCCCGGCTCGTATTCCGAGGCGTTCGGGCGGGAACTGGAGCGGCTCGGCAAGGCGGACGGGCGTGTCTGCGCTATTACGGCGGCGATGAAGTACGCGGTGGGGCTGAACTACTTCAAAAACAGCTGTCCCGCGCGGTTTTTCGACACAGGCATTGCCGAGCAGCACTCCGTGACGTTCGCGGCGGGGCTGGCGGTTCAAGGGATGCTGCCCGTGTTCGCGGTGTATTCGACGTTTTTGCAGCGCGGCTTCGACCAGCTTATTCACGACTGCGCAATCGAGAAAACGCACATTGTCCTCGCAATTGACCGCGCGGGCTTTGTCGGCGCTGACGGCGAGACGCACCAGGGGATTTTCGACGTGCCGATGCTGCGCCTTATCCCGAACACGACGATTTTCTGCCCCGCGACGTATCACGAGCTTAGGCAGTGCCTTTACAGGGCGCTTTATCAAACGGACGGCATCGCGTGCGTGCGCTACCCTAAGGGCGAGGAGCCGTTTATCCGTGAGGAGCTTTCTTCGATGTTCGAGTATGACGTTGACTTCGCGTACTCGGGCAAAAGCGGGCGCGTGCTCGGCATTACCTACGGGCGCGATACGCTGGAGCTCGGCAGAGCGGCTCTCTC
>JAIDPG010000348.1 GCA_029062865.1 Oscillospiraceae bacterium | reverse complement strand
CGAAGGGCCGCGCGGTCTCGGAGGTTCTGAAGAGCAAGCAGGGCGGTTTCCCGGAAATGTTCGGCAGCCTTGTTGCTGCGGGTGAGGCTGCCGGTACGCTGGACGCGATGTTCACGCGTTTGTCCGATCACTACGCAAACTCCAATAAAACCGCGAACAAGATCAAGAGCGCGATGGTTTACCCGATTATTCTCGGCGTTTTGCTGCTGGTAGTTCTCGTGTTCATGTTCGTTGTAATCCTGCCTACGTTTATCGAGATGATGAACGTCGACGATATGTCGGCTATCTCGAAGGCGCTAGTCGCGTTCTCCGACTCGCTGATAAATTATTGGTATATTTACCTTATCGTCATCGTGGGCTTGGTTGTCGGCTTCCAGATCCTCAAGAAAACCCCGTCAACAAGACTGAAAATGGACGAATTCCTGTTGAAGATGCCAAAGGTCGGCAAGCTTGTAGCTACGATGTACACCGGCTCGTTCGCGCGTAATATGTCGAACCTCTACGGCGCGGGTCTTCAGATGGTAGAATGTATCGAAAAGTCCGTCGCGGTTATCAACAACTCCTACGTGCGAGCGCGCTTCGTGGATGTTGTAAACGATATAAAGCTCGGTGAGAGCATGTCGAAGGCAATTGAGAAAACAGGAATATTTGAGGGTATGTTCACCTCAATTATATATGTCGGAGAGGAATCCGGTACGCTGGATATCATCCTTGATAAGTCCGCCGATTATTACGACGAAGAAGCGGACGCGGCAGTCGGAAAGCTCGTAAGTATGATGGAGCCGTTGATGATCATCATCATGGGTGTCGCGATAGGCTTCTTCCTCGCGGGCGTATTCCCGATGATCTACGGCGGTATGGACGGCGTTGCGACGGCGGAGTAAGATCCAAACCGTCCCGAATTATCACAACCCGGCAAAAACAAAAAACCAACCTGCGAGGAACCTCGCAGAGAATACAGTATGAGGTGAAAATATGCTTTCAATTGATATTACCGACAGACAAGTCAAGCTTGTTCGAGGAGTTCAAAGCGGTAACAAAATCAAGGTCCAGGACGCCGATATGCGCGAGCTGTCAATGGGAATGGTCTCCAATGGTTACATAACGGACGTTCCCATGGTTGCGGCGGAGCTCAATAACATCATCAAGTCCAAGGACATCAAGGAAAAGGAGTGCGTCGTTTCGATTACCTCCAGCGCGATAGTTTATAAGGAAATGACCGTCGCGAAGCCCAAGAATATGAAGAACCCCGCTATCATCGAGGCTATGATCCAGTCCACGATGAACGTCAGCGCGGATTACAACATATCCTTTACCATAGCAGGCGAGACCGAGGACGAGGAAAAGAACAAGATGCTTAAGGTCATGGCGTCCGCTTGTCCTCAGAGATTGGTTGACGGCTATGTAAGACTGTTCTCGCAGATAGGACTTGCGCTTAAGGGCGTGTACATCTCCAACAACTCGATTACCCGCCTTATCACAAATATCCCGAAAATGGTCGACAGCATGCCGATGCTCCTTATCCAGGTGGATAAGAACTTCGTCAATATGAACCTCTATGAGGACAATCAGCTGTCGTTCTCCCGCTTCTCATCTATCGACCCCTCCCAGTTCGAAATGGACGAGGGTGAGGCGGACAGCGATACAAGCTACGTTGCGCAGGCGGTTTACGATAACCTCTACGGTATGATGAACTTCATCAGAGGCCGCCGCAACTCCAAGCCCCTCAAGGGAATTTCGTTCTACGGCGACATCGACAGCTTTATCGAGATCACAAACGCGATAGGCTCGTTCAACGTTCCGACGAATATGCTCACCCAGCCGAGCACGATCAACGTAAACCCGTCTATCCAGATCGACTTCTCGAAGTTCGCGAATGCGATAGGCGCGCTCTACGGACGCAATAAGGAGCTCGAACATATCAACCTTCTCGAGGCGACCTCCGCAAAGGAAAGCAAGGGCGGCGGAAAGTTCGGTCTGGCGCTGCTGGGCTGCGCGGTACTCGCGGCAGGCGTTGTAGGCGGCGCGTGCATCGTAACGTCGATCATCAACAAATCGCTTGAGAATGAGATCGAGGATTATTCCGCAAGGATAGCCGCTCCGCAGATGCAGAAGGATCTGCAGACGGTTACCGACCGTGAGAATATGCTCGCGGGCTTCAGGAATTACAATACCACAATTACGAAAACACAGCAGCTGTTCAACTACTCGCCCAAGGCGCAGACGCTTGTTTACAACAAGCTCGTTGAGCCGCTGTCAAAGGAGACCGTTGTCGGCGACGACGAGGTTTTGAAGCTGATTGACTTCAACGTCTCGAAATACAGTGTAACCGCTTCGTTTACGGGAATATGCAAGGGCGATCCGTCCGGCATTCCGTCGAAGTATGTTAACGAGCTCACCAACAACGTTAAGAACAAGTACGGCGACCCGTATTTCGTTAATGTAAAATACTCCGGATTTGAAAAGGGCAACGCATCCGACGAGTGGGCGTTCGAGGAGATCTACGGAATCCATGGCGACGACTACGAGGGCTATGAGACCCTGTTCTCGTTCAGCCTGACAATGCAGCTCCAGATGGGCAGCGACGAGGAGCATACCGATGCGAACAACGATTTTAAGGCATCGAATAATGATACGGAGGTGTCTGAATAATGAAGTTAAGTAAACAAGAACGCATCGCGGCGATCGTTGTAATTGTGCTGGTTATCATAGTTGCCGGCGTGTTCATCTTTATCAAGCCGAACATCGAAACTATCCTTTCAACAAAGGAATCTCTCGCCGCAAAGAAGAAGGAATATGAGGACGACGTGGCGAGAGCGGCGACCAAGGATCAGCTTAAAACGCAGATCCTCAGCGCTTACGACGACGGTAAAAACCTCGCGGATATGTTCTTCCCGGAGCTTAAGGCTTATGAGGTCGACAATGAGTTCAGAGCATTCCTCGAGCAGGTCGCAAACAGAGAAAATATCCACGTAGACAGCTTCTCGGTTTCCGAGCCGGGCACTGCGGGTCTCAGCACGAGCGTTTATACGCCCTCGAGCACCTCGTACGCGCTTAAGAATTACGTAAACCAGGGCAGCGAGGCGGCGGCTAACAACAACCTCATCCGTCAGCGCATGATCCAAACAAACCTCGGCGAGGCACAGACCATAGGCGCTTCCACCGTAAGCTTCACGCTGTACGCGGCTTCGATGGAAGATCTGCTCAAGTTTGCCGACGCGGTCAACAATTATGAGATGCCGGTAAACGGCAAGAAGGTAAGAAAGGCTATCGAGCTTAACGGCGTTTCGTTCTCCGACGCAAGAACGAGCTACCTGCTTAACAAGCGCGGCACCGATCAGGGCACCGAAGCAACGCAGGCAGGCAGTGATACTTTCACCAGCTTCCTTTCCGGCAACGCACGTATCACTCGTGAAGCCGAGGCGGAGCCCGCAGCAGCGACTCCCGCAGCAAATCCCACACCGGCACCTGCGGCGAATACCGCGCCGGCTCCTGCGGCAAATCCCGCACCGGCAACTCCCGCGCCGACGACAAACGAGCCGAGCTCAAATGACACGCCCGGAGAGCCTCTCGGCGCTGAAATGACCGATGGCGAGGAGTCTATGGAGTATTATCTCTACAAGCTCAACTGCACGATCACGTTCTACAGCATCGAGCGTATGTCCGATCCGTCCGCTACACTTGCGGAGCAGGACACGGCAGCATAAATTCAACGGCAAAGGCGCGGGAAATCCTCGCGCCCAAAGCCGCAGTATAGAAGCATTGGCAATTTAGGCAGTTTTGAATTTTACGAAAGGAGACGATAAGTATGGCACACATACTAAGGAAATACACAAGCAACCGCGGAAGCGCGTTGTTTATGGTAATCAGCACGATGACGGCGCTTATCATTTCGTGCATGGCGATGTATTTCACAATGGTGTCGGCGAATTCGGCGCAGTACGCGGTGTTCGGGCAAATGCAGGCGGAGCAGACGGCTGAGTCGGTCTTGGATATTGTACGAAACTCTCTGAACCCCTACAATACCATGAACCCCGAATTCCATAATAAGCTTCTTGCACTTGAGCCCGGCGAATCCATCACAACGGACGCAAACGGCTTTATGGCGCTTGACCCGAACGTTGAAACAGGCAAAAACTTCGCGGAGATCGGCGCGTATTCCGTAACGATCACCTGCATCAGCAAAACGGGAACGGTCGGCGACGATCTGGAGATGGAGTTTGACTATCTCGTAATGTCTTCGTTTAACGGAAGCAGAGACGCTGTCCATTTTACCCAGAAGTACAGCGAGAACTTTGAGAGAGACCCCAACGCCGGCGACGACGGCTCGGGCGGAGACGCGGAGCTGTTCGCGGCAACGGGTTATGTCCCCAACGACGCGTATATTTCCGGCGGTTACTACCTCACGGACGTGTTCTATGATACGCAGTATACGTATATGAATACGTACGGCGGTTCCGGTGAGAACAGAATCGGACAGAACCTCAACACCGGCGGTGACCTGATGCTGGGTGCGGACGCTATGACGGTTGTTCACTCGGCAAACGGCGAGGCTATAAGCTCTGATGATGTTTCGCTGATCGGTCCGATAACCTGGGCTATCAGAGGTAACTTCTACCCGACTGTCGGCAACGACTTCGGAATGCGCGGAGGAAGCCGTGTTCTTGTTGGCGGCGACTTTGTTCCCACCACCGACAGCCTTTTCGCCTTAAAGAACGACGGCTACACGGGCTCCATTGATCTCACCGATACTGCTCATAAGCAGCTCTATATCTATGTGAACGGTGATTTCTACTACACTTCGGGTGTGTTCAAGCCTAACACCTGGATATTTGTAAACGGAAATGTTTACGCTAATGCGAACGCTAACGGCGGCAGCAACGCGCGTCTGTTTGTTACGGGCGACGCTGCTGAGCGTGCAAGAAAAACCGCAGACTTACACAGCAACATTACCGTAGAAGAATGGTCGAAAGATAGGTGGCCGGACGGAATGTGGCCTGCCGATGAATGGAAAGACAAAGACGGAAATCCGCAGGAACCTCCTCTCACCTATGACGCGGCGATGAAAGTGCTCGGTCAGAGAACCCAGACCATAGCTTACTATAAGTGGGATCTGAACAAGGAAACAGAAAAAGACACTACCCAGCACATTGATATCAAGCTCAATGCGTCAAACAACGATTGGGAAGGTCTGGACGCTTATCAGAGCACATACATTATCTCCTATGATAATAACACAATTACTGCGCCGCTGCTCACGCAGAATGGCGGAAACGAAAACGGCGTAGTGGGTGATTCGTTTATTATTGACAGCATTTCTACGAACACTGATTATAACTCCTGCGGTCAGACTATTTTGATCGACACCGGCGACGATCCGACTAATATCATTAACATAAAGCTCTCTGATCTTACCGGCGACGGCGTCTTTTCATGGTTTGGAAGTATTGTACCAGAGCATGAAGAATGGTGGCCCGAGCATAAGATCGTACCCGAGGGCTTCCAAATTCAGACCGGTGCAATAAACAATAATATGCGTCACGTTTTTGTTGTTGGACGCGGCACCGTTTTGATAAACGTTCCTAATGGGATAACCTATACGGACGCGGGATTCCAGCATACCGGACATATCGGCTGGTGGCTGATAAAGGGCGGACAAATCGGTAAGAATAATGGTCATATCAATTTCAAAGGTCCCGATCCCCGCGGAAAGTATTCCGCAACAATCGTTCCGTTCGTTCACAAGACCTGCGAACCCGGCGACGGCTGTGATTTCGAGTTAAATGAGATCACCGATGAAAGCGCCGCAAAATGTGTCGGCTGCGGAGGAGCGTTGACGCAAGTCACCTGCCCGGTACACGGCGACGTCAACAAGTTCTGCGGTAATTGCTATCCCGACAAGAGAGACAGAATCGACTGGTGCAAGAACCACGTCGACAATTTGGAGTTTGAGGATTTCTACGACACCCTCGGTGACGACGAAAAGGAATGGGTAACGGGCACGGATGGCGATATCGTATATCCCACAACCAACTTTATGCTCGTATCCTGCGATGAAAGTGCGGAAATGCGTTTTGCAACAACGAAGGACGGCGACAGCATCAGCTATAACTCGTTCTTCGGATTTATCTACGCGCCGTATATGACCTACCTTAACGCGGGCAGTGCGGGCGGTGCTATCACCGTTAAGCTGTGCGGCGGTATGACTGTCGGCGACTACGATCTCCAGGCGGTCGACACGTTCCTCGGCTGCTATCCGGACCACATGCCAAACGAGCTTGCCGGAATGCCGGGCGGCGGAAGTATGGCAGGCGGAAAACTTAAAGGCGTAACTAAAAACTGGAAGATCACGATCGGCGGATACACCTAATGGAAGGAGGCTGTTTGATATGAAAAGATTATTCAGTAAAAGAAGCGGCTTCACTCTCGTTGAAATTATCATCGCGTTTGCAATATTCGCGATAATGGCTACGATGATTGTACAAGTGCTGAACCTTATGGTTCAGCGCAAGGTGCGCAACAGAAGGTTTGAAGACAACCTCGCTGTACAAGAGGAGCAGTTCATCGCAAGAGCAAAGAATATGAGCTACAACAAATCCGCGGACGCGGACGGACAGCTTACATTCCAGTTTAAAGACAAGGACGATAGTGCGCTGACTGTAGATCCTATCGATTTCCAGCTGAAAAACTGGGATCCCGATAACGCCAAAAACGGCATCAACTATTTCGCCGGCGATTATGAATACGTGTTAGCGGGCGAAGGCAGTGATTATTTTGGCGATGAAGACGGCGACGGCGACGATGACGATGGGTCGTCAGTCGGAGGAAGCACGCAGATGTCACGTTTTGACACGCGCCTTACCGGAACAAAGGG
>JAIDPG010000347.1 GCA_029062865.1 Oscillospiraceae bacterium | reverse complement strand
CCCTCTCCCCCCCCCCCTTGCCCGCTTTTTCGCGTGGCTTTGAGAGGCGAGGTCGACTGCTTGCGGGATAACGGCGGCGAAACTGTTTCTTCGGATTGATTTGCTTTTTGATGATCTGTTCCCACAGCAACGCGTTCACGTTCGTACTCTGTATTGTCAATGGCGCGTTTTCGCAGCGTTCACCGTTGGCGACGCGGTCATCGCGATCGTGCTCGATGCGTTCCGCCCCCCCGAGAAAGAAGATGCGGTAACACAACGATAGCGCAGTTGAAGCGCATAACGATAACAGCAACAAATCGGCAGAGCAGTTAAGGGGCGTACCAACAACAGCAACACCCCCAGCGAAGTGTAAAATTTCAAAAAGTGTCAGCCGGAGCGAAGCGCAGGCTGACCGGTTCCCTCAGCGCTGCAGAGCGAGCGGAGCAGCGGTGAGGGAATTTTGAAATTTTAAATTTAAATAAGGAGATTTATATGGCACGACAGAGACACCCTATGCCACCCGCGAATAACAAGCGCCTTTATGGGCAGAACGCGGCGGTGGCTTTGAAGTATAATCCGGATATGAACTACGCACCCGTGGTCGTTGCGTCGGGGCTCGGGGAGCTTGCGCAGCGGATCGTCAATATCGCCGACGAGGCGGGCGTGCCCGTTTATCGCGATGACAGCGTCGCGGCGCTGCTCGTAATGCTCAATTCCGGCGAGACTATCCCTAAGGAGCTGTATCAGATAGTCGCGGCGATCTACGCCGAGGTCGTTTATACGGCGGATAAGGTTCGCAAGTAACCGATATGATGTGTATAACGCGGAATATCTCCGCATATATTGTTACCGAAAAAATTGTGCGGAAATTTTTAAAAAAATTTCCAAAACCTCTTGAAAAATGTGGGATCATGTGGTATACTGTAAGTGGAGAAGTATATAATTTCTGGAGAATTTTATGACGTATAAAGAAAGCTTTATTAAGTTTATGACGGAATGCGATGTGCTGAGGTTCGGCGAGTTCACGCTGAAAAGCGGTCGCGTCGCGCCGTATTTCATCAACTGCGGGAATTACAAAACCGGCGCGCAGCTCGCGAAGCTCGGGGAGTATTACGCGGAGTGCATCAACGAGCACGGCTTGAAACCGCAGACGTTGTTCGGTCCCGCTTACAAGGGAATCCCGCTTTCCGTGGCGGCGAGCGTGGCGCTGTATAACAAGTTCGGCATGGACTGCAACTATTGCTTCGACCGCAAGGAAGTGAAGGATCACGGCGAGGGCGGAATGTTTGTCGGGAAAACGCTTGAGGACGGCGAAAAGGTCGTTATCATCGAGGATGTTATGACAAGCGGAAAGGCTCTGCGAGAGGTGCTGCCGAAGCTCCAAGGCGCGGCGAAGATTGACATCGAGGGTATGATAATCACGGTTGACCGCGCGGAGAGAGGTCTTGAAACAAGCAAGACCGCCGTGCAGGAGGTTCACGACGAGTTCGGGATAAACGTTTACTCGATCGTGACGATAAACGATATCATCGAGGCGTTGGAAAACGGTGTAGTCGCGGGCGCGGAGTTTGTCGACAAGATGAAAGAGTACCGTAAACAGTATGGCGCATAGCAGCCGGAGAATAGTTGTTAGCAGTTAGTTTTTTGGCGGTGCATCAAAGGTGTGTGCAACTAAATTCAAAATTATGGCGACAAGTAAATTTCAAAAAGTGTCAGCCGGAGCGAAGCGCAGGCTGACCGGTCGCGTCAGCGTAGCGCAACGGAGGGAGCGGAGCGACCGAAGTGAGCATACGGTGACACGATTTTGAAATTTAAATTCAGATAGGAGGATGAATTATGACAGTAGGAAATATGGCAAGCTTGCAGATAAGCATGGCTCAGGCACAGACTAAGTACGGCGATCAGCTTGACAAACTGAACGCGTCTTATCTCAGCGGAAGCAAGCTGAACAAGTTCGGGCTGAATAACACAAAGGCTACCGAAACGCTCAACGACTTGCTTAAGAGCAGCAAGTTCAAGGGCAAGGACGAGAATTTCAAAAGCCAGTTCAGCGACCTGTATAAAAGCATTTTCGGCATAAAGGTCGACGATAAGGACAGCGACACCGCGTCGGCGCAGTCGATAAAGACCGCTTCGGCGGCGGCGGGCAACGCGGCGGAGAGCATAAAGTCGTTTGCCGACGGTATGAAGTACGGCGACACGGTTGACATCGACAGCTACAAAAAGCAGGCGCAGAGCTTTATCGACAGCTACAACGCGATGATCGATAAGGTGAGCAACTCGGATAACCAGGCGGTTCTTCAAAAGGGCGTGCTTATGGTCAATTCGGGCAAGGTGTATTCAAGCGCGCTTAAGAGAGCGGGCATCACCGTGGGTTCGGACAACAAGCTGTCGCTGAACAGCGATCTTTCTAAGGTAAGCGCGGTGAACATCAAATCCGCGTTCGGCTCGGACGGGTTCTCGAGCAAGGTTATCCAGAAGGCGGAGCAGATCAACACCCTGACGGGCGGCAACGGAATGTTCACGGCAAGCGGCGTTTCTTCAAGCAGCTCAACGAGCTCGAAGAACGACGGATATGTAAACAACTCGACCGCGCTTAAGGAGCTTTCCGCTAAGGTAAAGGACGCGTCGGGCGCGCTGAAGGAATACGCGGCGGGTCTCGGCAGCGAGGACAAGAGCTACTCGGTCGAGGACTATAAGAAGGCTGCGAAGGATTTTGTCGATACATACAACAGCTTCCTCGATGAAGCTTCCAAGAGCGACAAGAGCACGATCCGCAACAGAGCGACAACGCTCGCGAGTGGCGCTAACGCATACAAATACTCGCTCCAGAGAGCGGGCATCAGCGTTGACAAAAACGGCAGGCTCTCTCTCGCCAAGGACGCGGAGCTCGCAAAGCTCACCGACAAGGATATCAAGTACCCGTTCGGCGGCAACGGCTTCCTTGACAAGGTAAACGACAAGGCGGATCAGGTAAAGTCGCTGGCAAGCAGCGCGTCGGCAATGAGCTACAATTCCGACAAGACGACGAATTACGCATACACTTCCGGAGCTTTGTTTGCGGTTTATGCGTAAGTTATAATTTACAATGTATAGTTGAATATTGACAAAAAATCCCCCGCGATGCGGGGGATTTTCTGTGGAAGCTTAGACGAAGCGCTTTTAGAATCGAGTTTGGAAATACTTTTGAAGATTTCCTAATCGGGTGTAGTATTTGCCGCTGAAAGGGTAGTATATAGATGAGACCGGAAAGGAGACGATGAAATGACAGAGGACGAAAAAATCATTGAAATGTTTTTTGAACGCTCGGAACAAGGCATACGAGAGCTTGATACAAAATACGGCAAATTTCTTCGCAAAATTTCGTATAACATCTTAAACAACCAACAAGACGCGGAGGAATGTGTGAACGACGCTTACTTAGGCGTGTGGAACGCCATACCGCCGGTAAAGCCCGACCCGCTGCTGACTTATATCTGTAAAATCGTTCGGAACATTTCACTTAAGGTCTATTACAAAAAGACGGCAGCCAAGCGGAACAGCGTTTACACGATCGCTATGGACGAGATCGAAGCCTGTATTGCGTCACCGAGCACGGCAGAAGCTGAGCTTGAAGCCAAGGAATTGGCTCATATCATCGAAAGCTTTTTAGATACGCTTTCATCGGAAAATCGTGTTATTTTTATGCGCCGCTATTGGTTTTCCGACAGCTGTAAGGACATAGCCGAGCTTGTGGGGCTTACGGAGAAAAACGTTTCCGTCCGGCTGACACGTCTCCGTCAAAAACTAAAAAGCTACTTAGCCGAAAGGGAGGTATTTGTATGAACTCAAAGGATTTTTCCGAGGCGATGAATTTGCTTGACAGCAAATATATTGATGAGGCTATCGGGTATCAGAGCAAGAGGAAAGTCAACGGTTGGCTCAAATTCGGCGCTGCCGCGGCTTGTCTGATGTTGATCGTCGGAGTTGTCTTTTGGAAACAAACAACGCACAATGGCAGACGTGTAATCAGTGAATATCCTACGAATTCGTCTGTCAGCTATGTTTCCACGCCGGCGCCCGGAGAAGTAATGTTTGCAATTGAGTTGAAAGAAGCCCGCAAGAAATATGCCGGAAAAAACGTAACTTTTCTATTGACGTTTGATATGTTCAAAGATCATGGGGAGCTATCGGAAAAAGAACGTATCGCCGAGTATCAGCGGCTTTTTTCGCTGGGATATGAACTTTATACGGCGGAATGTTGGACTTATCAAGGAGAAGGAGAAAAGCGATACTATACTAAAGTTGTCGGCTATTTCAATGAAAGTGATCTTACTCTTTTCAGAAGTAATCCGGAATACGGATATATGTTTTACTTTTTGACGGATGGAGACGGCTCCGGCATATCTGTTGATAAAACGGATATTATCACGGATTTTCCGGGCAATATTTGCTAAATACTAAACCGCATTGCTCCCAAAGAATAACGCGTATTCAATAAGGTTATCGGTAAATGAAACGCGGAAGTGATACTTCCGCGTTTTATTTTGTCGATCGCTCAAACTATGTTGCTTATCCAAACTCCCTTTCTGATAAGTATGTAGCCTATCGTCACCTTAATAAAGTCGAGCGCCTGTACTATCGCGTAAATCGCGAGAATGGGGAGCGTTGTGAAGCGGCAGAGCAGCAGCGCCGTCGGGACGCAGATCACCCACGAGAAAACGCTGTCGAACAGGAACGTCACGAGCGTTTTGCCGCCGCTTCGGAGCGTGAAGTACAGCGCGTTCAGAAAGCCCTGCACGGGGAAGAACAGCGCCGTAACGATGATAAAGCCCGACGCGTAGGCGCGGACGTTTTCAGTCGTGTCGTAAAGCAGCGGGAACACTCCCGAAACGGAGACGAGAATTGCCGTGAGCACAAGCGAAATTCCGCCCGTGAACCACATCAGCCCGAACGCCTCCTCTTTCGCCTCCTTGAAGCGCTTCGCGCCGAGCGTCTGCCCGACTAAGATCCCGACGGCGTTGCCCATCGCGATAAACACGACGTTCAGCAGATTGCATAGCGCGTTCGAGATATTCAGCCCTGCGACGATATCCAGTCCGCGCCGCGAGTAGCTCTGCGTAAGCGCGGCAATGCCGCCCGCCCACATAAACTCGTTGAGGAAGATCGGCAGGGTTTTTATCAGCATTTTCTTCGCGGAGTCCTTGGGGATCTTCATTGTACGGTAAAGCCCGATAAGGAAATCGTGCTTTTTCCGCTCGGCGAACGCCCATATAACAACGATAAGCGCCTCGACGAACCGCGCCATAACGGTAGCTATCGCCGCGCCGCGAACCTCCAGCCGCGGGAAACCCAGGTTTCCGTAGATCAACAGCCAGTTGAACACAATGTCGACAACGACGCTCGCTACGCCCGCTATCATGGGCTTTATTGACGAGCCCGTCTCGCGCAGACTGCCCGCGTATATCTGCGTAATGACAAACGGCGGCAGCCCCCAGAGCATTATGTTAAGGTAGTCTTTTGCGAGCTTCATTGTCAGAACGGGGTCGATGTCCTCACTTTCGCCCTTGAGGTACAGGTCAATGAGAAACTCCTCGCCGAAGATAAACGCGCAAAGTCCCGCCGCGAGCACGGCGAGGCAGATAAGGTGCTTAATTCGGACGGCGGAGCGGAAGCCCTCGGTGTTTTTCTGTCCGAAGAACTGCGCCCCGAATATCCCTGGCCCGGAAAGCCCGCCGAAAATGCCGAGGTTGAACACGAAGATAAGCTGCCCGACGATCGAAACGGCGGTTATAGCCTCCGTGCCGAGCTTACCGACCATTACGTTGTCGACCAAGCCCACGGCGTTTGTAATGCCGTTTTGTATCATCATCGGCACGGCGAGAAGCAGCGCACGCCGAAAAATCGCTTTGTTGGTTTTCATTATTGACCCCCGATTTTATCAAGATAAAACAGCCGATCCTCATAGTATAAAAGCGCCCTTTCGCCGAAATCTATTATCAGATAATCCGACGGATAGCAAAAATCAGACCACTTTTCACAGAACAATTTCGCGGAAGCTCTTAACGCGTCGGTGCTGTAATAGCACACGACAACTTTACCGTCATTTGCATTGCTTAAAGCGGCTGCTAATAACGCTTTTGTTTTATTCTCTTCACTCTCATCGCCCCAGCCGCAGTCATTTGTAATAGGCGGCAGCTTATCAAGCCCGGTTTTGGCGGCAAACGAGCTTAAGGGCAATTTCTCATTATCGCAGTAATCGTACCATATCCTGCTTGCTTCCTCCTCGGATAACACCACCATTTCCGACAATTCGGCTTCCGAAAAAAGAGCAAAATCTTCATTTGTAAATCGTTCGCCATATATAAAATCTTTAATATCCATTTTACTTGGTCTCCCAAAAGATGTTTCCCTCTCTGCCGCGTCTCCGTATTCAGCGAAAATGCCGTTTGATTACGTTCTCCCCCGCCGCGGGCGAGGGAGAACGTAACATATTATATCACCAAAAAGCCGCTTTGTCAAGGGATTTTCAAAAAAATTCTAAAATCCCCTTGACAAACAGCACGACACATATTTGCGATATTCCACGCCGCAGTCGGGGAAAGCGCATAGAGCCGAACGTGAGGGTCGGAGATTTTTTCCGTCGATTTTCACAAATTTGTAAAAAACCCCTTGACAATATATATATATATATATATATATAATGG
>JAIDPG010000346.1 GCA_029062865.1 Oscillospiraceae bacterium | reverse complement strand
CGGACGATGCTCGCCGCATTCCTCAAGAATTTCGCGGCAGAGCTTTGAAAACGTCGTTATCCGAATTTCGTAAAACCTCGTCAAACGCCCCCTCGCACCGAGAATTCTGTAAACCGCCTTTTCGGTCTCGTACTCAAACTGATCCGGTACGACAAAGATAATGTTTTCCTTTTTTTCGTCTTTTTCAAGCGTTGAGATCATTTCTCCGCGCACCGCCGCCGAGATGTTAAGATCCGCTTTTCCAACGATAAATTTAACCATAAAGCTCCACCTTCTTATATAGGTTGCTGTTGCCCTTTTTGCCGACTTTCTCAATAATTCCGACAGTCCGCAGAACCTCCGGCCTCAGCGATGAAGCACTCTCGCCGACCGCATTGGCGAATTCCTTTTTCGTGAATAATTCGGGCAGCGGATTTTTGGGGAGAAACCGTGCATAATCCGTCTTGCCCTCAAGAATTATTTCCTCGCTGAATTCCAGCGGCATTTTTTCAACTCGCAGTTTCTTTTTGGCAGAGCGGTTTGACAAATTCGGAAAATTTCCGCGGAAATAAACGCGCTTTTGTATTTTCAGCCTTGCGATTATTATCCGCAGGTTCTCGTCGTTCAAAAATTCCCTGATCGAATAAAGCTCCTCGAAAGCCTTTAGAAGCGAGTTGATTTTCCGCATCGGAGTTTCCTTGACCAACTCGCCGCTTTCCTCGTTCAGGTACAGCGTGCCGAGGGCGCTCGGGGCAGGGTAGACCACTGTCACGCGCGAGTGCTTTAAAAATTCACGTAGCTTGTCCTTCAGCTTGTAGAGCTGGCGCGTTTGAATTTCAAAAATGCCGTCCTCGCAAACCGCGTCCGCGAAAAAGCTGCCGATTTTTATCTCCTGCTCGTCCGCGAACGGCGCGTAATAGTTCTTCAAAGCCGCGTGAAGGATCTTTTCGTTCTGCGTCCCGACCGAGCCGTGCAGCCCGCGCTCGCGCTGTAACGCCGTCCCGAGCGCCGCGCTGAATTTATCGTTGTCTATCAATATACTTCGCCACCCCGTCGTCGTTGTTGCCGAAAGTGATCACATCGGCGAGCCGCTTCAGCTCCTCGCAGGCGTTTTCCACCGCAACGCCCGTGTCCGCAGCTTTTATCATCGAAATGTCGTTGAGATTATCACCAAAGCAGATCAGCTCGTCGGCTTTCATAAGCTCCTTGACCTGCAGCACCGCGTTCGCTTTGGACGCGCTTTTGTCGTAGATCTCATACCAGATCATATCGTCATACGTATCGCGCTGGACATTTCGCGCGAAGCCGTTTTCAAGCGTGAAAACCTCGTCGAGCGCTTTTGTGTCCTTAGGGTCGATGATCGTGAAGTAGAAAATATCCCCCTCGAACAGCTCCGCGTAATCCCTCACGGGGCGAAGGCGCTTGTCGTTCTTTCGGGAGTTCACGTAGCTCGCCACGTCATCAAAGCGGCTTTCGAGATAAGAAACGAGCTCGCGCCCGTCGATGTTCGAGTAAACAAGCGGCGCTATGTTCTCGCTAATGAAAAAATCACGCGCCATTTTCTGACATTCGAGCGAGTAAACGTTTTCGATAATGTGCTCTCCGGTTTCAGGGTCAATAACGAAAACGCCGTTGAAAATAACTGCGGGGCAGGATAACTCAAGCTCCCGAACAAGCGGCGACGCGCTTACAAACGAGCGCGCCGTAGCGTATGTAAACATCACGCCCTCGCCGATAAGG
>JAIDPG010000345.1 GCA_029062865.1 Oscillospiraceae bacterium | reverse complement strand
GCTTTTGGGGAGTAGTGCTTGTACTTCATTCCCGGCGACAGGACGCGCTCGTCGGCTTTCGGCTGCGCGGTTACCGCCTTGTCCACCTCGACCTCGCCGAATTCCGCGAGCATTTTTTCTGTTATCCCGCCGGGGCGCAAAATGTGGATTTTCCCGTCCTTAAAGCAAATTACCGTGCTTTCAACTCCGACCAAGCACTCGCCGCCGGCGATTATCAGCGGGATCTTGCCGTTCATATCCTCGAAAACATGAGCCGCCGAAGTAGGGCTCGGCTTTCCCGAAAGGTTTGCCGACGGCGCGGCAAGCGGGAAGCCGCATTTTTTTATGATCTCCCGCGCCGCCTTGCTTTCGGGCATTCGCACCGCAACGGTGTCAAGCCCGCCACTCGTAACGTCCGGGATTTTGTCGGATTTCGGAAAGATCATCGTGAGCGGTCCAGCCCAGAAGCGCTCCGCAAGACGCTTTGCTATCTCAGGGATATTTTTCACGAGCGGCGGGAGCATTTCAATGCCCGAAATATGGACGATAAGCGGATTGTCCTGCGGTCTGCCCTTTGCCTTGAAAATTTTACGCACGGCGTTTTCGTCAAGGGCGTTTGCCGCCAAGCCGTAAACCGTCTCTGTCGGTATCGCGACAAGCCCGCCGCGCTTCAATATTTCCGCAGCTTTCTTTGCGCTTTCCGCACTGAACTTCAATACTTCTGTTGTCATATTACTTCTCTTGATTAACGAGCTTCGCCGTTCTGTCGGCTACGCGCAGCGCCTCGAACACCTCGTCGCAGCCGCCGTTCATCATCTCGTCGAGCTTGTAGAGCGTGAGGTTGATTCGGTGGTCGGTAACGCGGGACTGCGGAAAATTGTACGTTCTGATACGCTCGGAGCGGTCGCCCGTGCCTACCTGAATTCTCCTGTCCTCGGCTATCGCGCTGTCGCGGGCGGTTTTCTGCGCTTCGTAAAGCATCGCGTAAAGCCGCTTCATCGCCTTTTCCTTGTTCTTCATCTGCGAGCGCTCTTCCTGGCACTCAACCACCGTGCCCGTCGGGTTGTGGATTATTCTCACCGCGGACTCGGTTTTGTTGATATGCTGCCCGCCCGCGCCGCTTGATCGATAGGTCTGTATCGTAAGGTCGGCGGGGTCGATGTTTACGTCCACGTCCTCGACCTCGGGGAGTATCGCGACGGAAACCGTCGCCGTCTGAATTCGCCCTTGGCTCTCCGTTTCCGGAACGCGCTGGACGCGGTGAACTCCGCTTTCGTACTTCAGCTTGGAATAAACGCCCTCGCCCTCAACGCCGAAAATTATCTCGCGATAGCCGCCGAGCTCCGTCTGGTTGCCGCTTATAATGTCGATTTTCCAGCCCTGCCGCGCGGCGTACATCGTATACATTCTAAACATCGAATTCGCGAACAGCGCCGCCTCCTCGCCGCCCGCGCACGCACGGATCTCGACGATGACACTCTTGTCGTCGTCCGGGTCGCGTGGAAGAAGCAGCAGCTTCAGCTCCTCCTCGCAGCGCTCCATTTCGCGCTTTGCGGCAGTTATTTCCTCCTGCGCCATTTCGCGGAGCTCTTCGTCCTCCAACGCGGCGGAAGCGTCCTCAAGGCTTCTCTTCGCCGATTTATACTGCTTAAACATCTCGATTAGCGGCGTGAGGCTTTTATACTCGCGCATAAGCTCCGTATAGAGCTTGTTATCGGAAACCACTGCCGGGTCGGCGAGCTTCATGCTTATTTCGTCATACCTTGCCGTGGCAAGGTCTAGTTTTTCTGTCATTTTCGCACCTCCAAAG
>JAIDPG010000344.1 GCA_029062865.1 Oscillospiraceae bacterium | reverse complement strand
ATAAAAAGATGACGATGCTGGGCGTCAAGACCTCGGTTCCGACCGAAAGCGAGATCTCGGATATCCTCCGCAGAATGGGCAAAACCCGCCCCGAGCAGGAGCTGAACTGCGGCTCGTGCGGGTATAACACCTGCCGAGAAAAGGCGGTCGCGATTTATGAGGGCAAGGCGGATATTTCGATGTGCCTGCCGTTCTTGAAGGACAAGGCGGAGAGCTTCTCGGACAACATCATCTCCAACTCCCCGAACGCCATTTTCGCGCTGAACGAGAATTTTGAGATCCAGCAGATAAACAAGGCGGCGCTGAAGCTGATGAACATCGGCCGTGCGTCCGACGTTATGGGCGAGCCTGTTATCCGCGTGCTCGATCCCACGGTGTTTATGAACGTTATGGAAAGCGGCAGGGCGGTCCGCGACGAGAAGAAGTATCTCGCGGAGTATGACAAGTACGTTGAGCAGACGGTCATATACGACGCGGAATATCGCATTATAATCTGCCTTATGCGCGACGTTACCGAGAATGAAAAGTCAAAGTCGCATAAAGAGAGCGTCGGCAGAGCGACCGCGGATATCGCGGACAAGGTCGTTGAAAATCAGATGAGGATCGTTCAGGAGATAGCTTCGCTTCTGGGCGAGACCGCCGCAGAAACGAAGGTCGCGCTGATGAAGCTGAAGGAGTTGATAAGCGATGAATAATCTATGCGCCGAAATCGGCTGGAAAAGCCTGAACCACGTGGGAGAGGAGCTCTGCGGCGATCATATCGAGGTTATCGAAACGGACGACGACTCTATGGTTCTCGTGCTGGCGGACGGCTTGGGGAGCGGCGTTAAGGCTTCTATCCTGTCGACGCTCACGTCGAAGATCATCGCGACAATGACCTCACAGGGGATCCCTTTAGAGGAGTGCGTAAAGACTATTGCCGCGACGCTGCCGATATGCAAGGTGCGCGAGGTCGCGTATTCCACGTTCACGATAATTCGCCTTATCAATAACGAGGAGGCGGAGATAATTTGCTACGACAATCCCGACGTTATTATGTTCCGCGACGGAAAGATCTACGATTATCCGTATAAAGAGCTGGATATCGAGGGCAAGCATATCCACAAGGCGCGTATTAAATTGCGGGAGAACGACACATTTATCGCGATGAGCGACGGCTGTATCCACGCGGGCGTGGGTATGTCGCTGAATTTCGGTTGGGAGCGCAAGGACATCGCGGAGTATATGGAGGCGCTTGTCGACGTGGGATTTACCGCGAAGACGCTCTCAACGGTGCTTACGGACGAGTGCCTGAAGCTCTACGGCGGCAACCCCGGCGACGACACGACGGCAATGACCGTGCGTATCAGAGCGAGACAGCAGACGAACCTTATGATAGGTCCTCCGTCCGACAGAAACGACTGCGACAAGATGGTCTCGCTGTTTTTGTCGAAAGGCGGAAAACGCATTGTCTGCGGCGGCACTACCTCGACTATCGTTTCCAAACATCTCAGAAAGCCGATAATCCCGGATATAAACTACTTCGACCCCGAGATCCCGCCGACGGCGACTATTGAGGGAATCGATCTTGTTACAGAGGGCGTTATCACTATGAGCCGCGTCAACGAATACGCGAAGGATTACATCGCGGACAACGACAGCTACAAGCAATGGAACTACAAGCGCGACGGCGCGGCGCTTATCGCGCGTATGCTGTTTGAGGAAGCGACGGATATCAACTTCTACGTTGGCAGGGCGATGAACCCTGCGCATCAGAATCCCAATCTTCCGATAAACTTCAACATAAAAATGCAGCTTGTAAACGAGCTGTCCGAGAGCCTTAAGAAAATGGGCAAGAAAATCAAGGTCAATTATTTCTAAACGCGGTTTCCCCGCCGGAGGCGGGGAAACCGTCACTAAATCAGCGCTTCCAAAAACTAAAGCTAAGGAGAAACCGATATGGATCACAAGAGCGACAATTTGTACGATCAGAACGGAAAGCTTATCTACAAGTTCGACACCAAGGTGCAGTACCTCAAATACAAGGTATTGCGCGAGGTGGCGCGCGAGGCTTGGGCGGGAACGCTCTTTGACAGCGTTTTCGATATCCCGAAGATGATCGTGCCGGGCAAGGAGCCGACCATGCGCTGCTGCGTTTACAAGGAGCGCGCGATACTCGGCGAGCGCGTAAAAATCGCGATGGGCGGCGACAAGAACAACCCGAATGTTATCGAGGTTATCGAGACCGCCTGCGACGAGTGTCCTATGGGCGGCTATGAGGTTACGAACGCCTGCCGCGGCTGTCTCGCGCACCGCTGTATGGACGCGTGCCGTAAGGGAGCAATCTCGTTCGATCACAATCAGAAAGCGCATATTGATAAAACAAAGTGCGTCGAGTGCGGATTGTGCGCGAAGAGCTGCCCATACACCGCGATAATGAACTTTAAGCGCCCGTGTATGATCGCCTGCAAGGTAAACGCCATCTCGATGAATGAGGACAAGGCGGCGAAAATCGACAACGACAAGTGCATCTCCTGCGGCGCGTGCGTTTATCAATGCCCGTTCGGAGCGATAACAGACAAGTCGTTCATTATCAACGTCATTGATATGATCCAGAAAAGCGAGCAAAACAAGAAATACAAGGTCTACGCGCTTGTAGCGCCCGCAATCGGTTCGCAGTTTGCTTACGCGAAGCTCGGGCAGGTCGTCGCGGGGATCAAGAAGCTCGGCTTCTACACCGTAATCGAAGCGGCGCTTGGCGCGGATATGGTTGCGTTTATGGAAAGCAAGGAGCTTGCGGAAAGCGGCGACTATCTTACGTCGAGCTGCTGCCCCGCGTTCGTGGACTACATTCACAAGAGCTTCCCGAGCATAGCCGACCACATCTCGCACAATCTTTCTCCTATGGCGACGATCGCGCAGTACATCAAATCCACCGACCCCGAAGCAAAGGTCGTGTTTATGGGTCCGTGCACGGCTAAGAAAATGGAATTCCAGAAAGAAAACGTGCGACCGTATATCGACAGCGTTATCACGTTTGAGGAACTCCAGGCGCTGTTTGACAGCAAGGACATCGACATTCGCGAGCTGGAGGAGGACATTCTCGAAAACGCTTCTTATTACGGGCGTATCTTCGCGAGAAGCGGCGGCTTGGCGGACGCGGTGCGGCAGGCGCTTAAGGAGCAGAAGCTCGACGACTTTGAGCTTAAAGCGGTCTCCTGCGACGGCATTGAGGAGTGCAAAATGGCGCTTCTCAAGAAGAGCAAAAACGCGCTCGACGCTAACTTTATCGAGGGCATGGCGTGCGTCGGCGGGTGCATAGGCGGCGCGGGCTGTCTTACTCACGGCGAGAAGAACAAGGCGGAGGTCGACAAATACGGCAAGGAGGCAATCGAGAAAACCATTTCCGAAGCGATCAGCCTTGTCAAGCTCCCGGAAGCGCAGCACTCTTAGTTTATCATAGCAGGTAAAGACGCGTAAAGCGTTTGATATTATGACGGAAGTCGATAAGTCGGAAATATAAAAATGAGCGGCGCGTTATGCGCCGCCCTTTTTGTGTTATTCCGCCGGTAGTGATCGTCAAGCCATGCTTTCGTATAGCTCGTTAAAGCTGTCAAATATTGCTTGATTATCGTTTTCTTTTAGAAATCTGGGAGTGTCAACAAAGAATTCCTGATAAGCAAGGTAGTAATCACTTCCGTTGTCCATAAATTGATTCATAGCCTTTCCGTATAGTCCGTTTTCGTCGATCCGTCCCGTATTTGCGGCATAAAACGCGTCATAATTCTTTACGCCGCCGAGTTCAAGTGTAAAATATATCTCATGGTAAGAACCCAGAAATTCGGAATACCGTCGCGAAAACGAATGAACATAAACCTCCGTTTCCTCCTTCGGAACAACGATATTGAACGTATCGAACAGCCGCTGTTCTTCTTCCGATGAAAAGGAAGTCAGCGCGTCTTTGGGTACGGTAACGCAATGCCGAAGCCTGCCGTTATTTCCGCATCCGGTCAACAGCAAAAGCCCCGCTGACAGAAAGATGAAC
>JAIDPG010000343.1 GCA_029062865.1 Oscillospiraceae bacterium | reverse complement strand
CAGCTCGCCAAGCGCCGTGTAATTCCAACCGTCCGTGGGCTCCAGCTCCTCCGAGCCTATCATATATCTCGCGTAAGAAGCGCAGACGTCCGCTGCCTCGAGCGTTCCCATAAAGCACGCGTCGGAGCCTATGAACTCGAATTTATCCGTCATCGCCTCGGATGCTTCGGAAAGCGCGCTGTTTATCTCGCTGAGCTCCAGATAATCGCCGTCGAAGAGGTCGTCCTTGCACACGCCCCCAACGCTTCCTTTGCCGTGCCCCCAAAGCACGAGCCCCATTTTCTCGGCAGGATAATTTTCCACACCCCATGTGACGAAATTCCTCAGCGTTGACGCCTCGCCCATTGAAGCCAAAGGGACCTGCGCGACGGTTTCAAGCTCGCCGTTCGAGATGACGTGCCGCTGAAGCGCCTCGGCGCTTATATCGCCGTACTTCCAGCCATCGGTTCCGCCCGTCTGCACGACAAACCTGATATTCCCGGCGTTTTCGCTATTCAAAACAGCCTCCATCTCCTTCAGATCCTTCGTGCCCGAAGACTGCGATGATTCGAGGGTGCTGCCGCTCATATAAACAAAGATCGTCCACGTGCCCGCTTCGCCCATCGGCGTGCTTCCGATGTCCTTTCGGGCGATCTCAAGCCCGCCGTCCGCGCCGAGCTTCATTGTTTTGTACGAAGCTGAGATCGGCGGATTTTCGCTTTCGGCAAGCTCCGGGATTGTTTTCTCGTGACAGCCGCAAAGCATTATCAGTGCGGCGCAAAGCACGAGCGCTATCAGTTTACGAATTTTCATAAATTACCCTTTTGCAATTTGAAATAAATTACGAGCCGGAGACCGTTTTAAGAAATCCTGTTTTTTCAGTTATTTCATCCCGGTGTGCTGTCCCGTTCAACATTAACAATATACGCGCAGCAATTTTTCCATACGCGAGGCGAAAATTCGCGGAAAACCTTCGGTTTACCTGATGTACTTTTTGTACCTCAAGAATTTTCAACGAAGCGTATGGAAAAAAGGGCAATCGGATATGTTAATTATGAGTGGGGCAGTACACTAGCTGATTTCTTTAAGCGTCCGATAGATCTCCTGCATTTCCGCGTCCGTCGCGGCTATCGTCTCGGCGCAGTTTTTCAGGCGCGCGGCGAGCTCCGCGGAGACCTCGTTGTCGGTTTTGTATTTCAGCTCGTGTTCCAAGCTCGCCCAGAAGTCCATAGCTATCGTCCGTATCTGGACTTCCACAAACACGTGCTCCTTTGCCTCGGAGAGATACACCGGCGTTTGAATTACGAGATGCAGGCTGCGATAGCCGTTCGGCTTGGGGCTTTTAATGTAGTCCTTGCGCTCGACGAGCTTTACGTCGTCCTGTGCCGTCAGAAGATCGGCGACGGTGTAGATGTCCTCGATATAGTTGCAGATAACGCGTATCCCCGCGATGTCGTAGAGATTTTTCTTCGCCGAGTCCACGCTGAACGGCTTATCCTTGCGGCGGAGCTTTTCAAAAATGCTCTTCGGGGATTTCAGGCGATCCTCGATATGATGAATGGGATTGTACGCGTATTTGGTTCTGAACTCGCTGTCGAGGATCTCCAGCTTGGTTTTCACCTCGCGTATCGCGGATTCGTACAAATGCTCCAGCTCAATAAACTTGTACATTTCCTCGACAAGCAGCTCGCCGGTATCCGCGGGGAAGAGCTGCTTAACCGTGTCAAGCTCGGTTCCCTCGATCGTCTTTTTCAGATTGTTTACGTTGATATTCATAATGTTTTCCCTTCAAGAAGCAGGAGGCAAGAAATCAGAGTTTAGTTTTCCCCCGCCGAGCGGGGGAAAACGCTTATTATATTATAATAGTAGAATGAAACAACCGTGTTACGGCAGCGTGAATTTTTTGTGAAATCACTGCCCCGCGTCCTCTTTCATTCCGTTGAGGAGCGCCTCAATGTCGTCTTGTGACATTTTGCCTCCCGACGGCGTGGGGGCGGCTTCGGGTTCGGGAGTATCGGGCTCGTCAGCCTCGGGCTGGTCGATTGAGGGAACTTCCGCTTGCGCCGCGTTCGCGAGCATTTTCTCAATGTCCTCCTGGCTCATTTTGCCGCCGCTAGACGCAGGCTCTGGAGCAGGCTCGGGCTCGGGCGCACTCGCCGCCGCGAGCATTTTCTCGATGTCCTCTTGTGACATCTTGCCGCCGCTTGATACGGGTTCGGGAGTAGGCTCGGGCTCGGGAGCACTCGTCGCCGCGAGCATCTTCTCGATATCCTCTTGTGACATCTTGCCACCGCTTGAAGCGGGTTCGGAAGCAGGCTCGGGCTCGGGAGCACTCGTCGCCGCGAGCATCTTCTCGATATC
>JAIDPG010000342.1 GCA_029062865.1 Oscillospiraceae bacterium | reverse complement strand
AGAATGCAGTCGGCTTTGTACATAAACGTGCCGCACTCGAAGTGAAGATACAGACTGCGGAAGTCAAGGTTGATAGTTCCGACCACGCCTACGTTGTCGTCGGAAATGAAATTCTTCGCGTGGATAAACCCGGGGGTGTACTCGTAGATCCGCACGCCGTGTTTAGTAAGCGTCTTGTAGTAAGAGCGCGTCACCGCGTGGACGTACCACTTGTCGGGAATATGGGGCGTGATTATCCGCACGTCCACACCGCTTTTCGCCGCGAGCGTCAGCGCGCTTTCCATTTCGTTCGTGATAGTGAGATACGGCGTTGTTATATAAACGTAATCCGTCGCGTTGTTGATTATCGTTATATACGTGTTCTCCCCGACGGATTCCTTGTCAAGGGGGCTGTCGGTGTAGGGAATAACCAAGCCGTTTGCGCCCTTGCTTTCAAGAATATCATTCTCGCGCGGCATAAACTCGTCATAGCTTGCGGGCTTTGTTTTAGTGATGTAGCTCCACATCGTAAGGAACATCATCGTAAAGCTCCAGACCGCCTCGCCCTTGATCATCACGGCGGAGTCCTTCCAGTGCCCATGCTTTACATACGCGTTTATATACTCGTCCGCGAGGTTCACGCCGCCGTTGAACGCCGTGTGCCCGTCGATAACGAAAATCTTGCGGTGGTCGCGGTTGTTCATTCGAGCTACCCAGAACGGATAAAACCTGTTGAACGAGCGGCACTTTATCCCGCGTTTTTCGAGCTGCGAGTAATAGTTGTAGGGAAGAGTTCGAAGGCACCCGATGTCGTCGTAAATTATCCGCACGTCCACGCCGCTTGCGACCTTGCGCTCAAGTATCTCCAGAAGCGTGTTCCACATTTTGCCCTCTTGGATTATAAAATACTCAAGAAAAACAAAGCGCTCGGCCTTTTCAAGCTCTTGGCACAGCGCCTCGAACTTCGCCTCGCCGCTGTCAAAGTACGTCACTTCGGTGTTCTGATAGATCGGATACCCGCCGAATTTGTGCAAATAATTCGCCTGCTTTGCCATCAGATTTTCTTCGGCAGAGCCTTTCTTCAGCTCGTCGATGATTGCTTCATTCTGAGGTAGCAGTAATCGCTGTTCCTGGTTATACTGATCCATTTTCTGCCGCAGCTTCTCGCCGGAGTTCCCGTTGCCGAAGCAGACGTAAAACATAACACCGACGATAGGGACTATCAGGATCAACAGAATCCACGACATCTTATAGCTTGGGTGCTTGTCCGAATTGATGATTATAAACGCGATAAGCGCCGCGGCGACTTCAAAAATATAATATGAGTACGAAAACGCCGTCCCGAACGACCAGAAAAGCCACCCCAGATAAGCCAGCTGAAGCACAACGCCCAGCAGGCAGATAACGGTGCGGTTGAAAATTCTTTTTACTGTCCTGACAAGTTTAGTCACTAAAGTTCTCATTCACGTTTCCTTATAATAATTATATTTTTGAGAAAGCAAAAAGGGGAGGATAACCGCCCCTTAAAAATCAAAATTTAATTCCCCGCGGGAACAACATAGAATATTTTTTCGTCGCCGTTGGCAAAATCCAGCTTATCGCGAGCGATCATTTCAATATATTCCTCCAGCTTTTTGGAGTTTTCAAGATACCCCGTGATCTGTTCGTTTTTCGCGTTTACGGCGTTCGTCTGCGCCGTAAGCTCGGCTAGCTGCTGTTTGTATTCGCGGATTTTGATGTTGTCGGAAATTATCGTATACCCGACAAAAACCACAGTAATAATTATCGCGGCAAAGGCAAGAATTCTAACGAGCCCATGCTGCCTCTTCTCATGGGCTTTTTCTGACTTTTGCTTGTATAACATGAGCTTTTTCCCCTTCCCCAATATTATCATTCCCCACATTATTATACACCATTTCTTGGCTTAAATGCAAGCGCTCAAGCCGCTTTTTTTCCAAATTCTCCGAATATTCGTGAATTTTAACAAAAACCTCCCGCGCCTTATGGCGAATTTTACCCACTAAATTCCGCGCTGTTCTCAATAAAAAACGAAGCGCCCGCCCGATTGTCCTCCGCCAAGCGATAGAAGCCGCGCTTTCAAGCACGTTGAATATCCTCCCGATCGTCACGATATACGTAAATATCCCTGCGCCGAAGCCCAGGACGGTGTACAGCCGCACGTAATTCCCGAGGAACTCCGAGAGCTTGCAGACAAACATCGCCGCCAGAATAAAGAATACCAGATCGCACAAAAACACCGCCGCGCGAAACCGCAAAATCAGCCGAACGATGCGAATTGCCTCATAAACCAGTCCGAAAATCAGCCCTGCGGCAAACGCTATCATAAAGCAGTCGGGTATAGACACGTTCATTTTTCATTCCTCCAAATAAGCAAATCCGCCGTTACCTGAACAGCTTTTTCATGGGTCCGTCCATAACGGAGTGCCTGCTGTATACGATCGAGGTTATGCACCCCGTCATCGAAAGGTCTCCGCTTTGCGCGTCAAGCTCTCCGATATGCAGGTCGTCGCCCTTTATAACCAGCTCGCCCATAACCGTGCTCAGCACAATTCGGCTCTCCGAAAAGCTGTCGATGTCCTTAACGCCCGAGATCCTCATTGCCTTGCGGTTTTCCATTATCAGATTATGAGGCGCCGCCGCGGTTGTCTTTTGCATAATTTCACCCCCGTTTATTTTGGTAAATTATATGCAAAAGGAGAGAGGAATATGAAAACAATGCCCAATTGAAAATGCACAATTAACAATTATGGAGCGCGCTTCGCGCGCGGATTTAGATTGTACTTTACCCGCAGGGTGTTTGTGTCACCATTACTGTTAGCCTGCAATAAAAAAATGTCCGCCGAAGGCGGACACCAGAATTGTCAATTGTACATTATACATTGTATATTAAAAAAACTCCCCTCCAAAGAGGGGAGTTTTTTAAACGGCTTCGTAAAGCGCCGACGCTTCCTCTTTTTTCGAGAACTCGCGAACGTCGAGCACGCGTACCTTTAGCGGCTTTCCAATCAGGATTTCGATAATATCCCCGATCTTCACCTCATACGAAGCCCGCGCGGCTTTGCCGTTTACGAGAACCTTCTCCGCGTCGCACGCCTCGTTCGCGACCGTTCTGCGCTTTATCAGCCGCGATACTTTCAGAAATTTATCAAGTCTCATAAAAACCTCCATTCACAAACAGCGGCGCGGAACAACAAAAGGCGGCGAGGAAAACCTCGCCGCCCCTGCGTCCGGACAATAATTTTAAAGCAATTACTTCTTGCTTACAGCATCCTTAAGAGCTCTGCCGGCTTTGAAAGCGGGAACCTTCGTAGCTGCGATCTTGATCTGCTTTCCGGTGCGCGGGTTGATACCCTTTCTCGCTGCGCGATCACGAACCTCGAAAGTACCGAAGCCTACCAGCTGGATAGACTCGCCCTTTGCAAGAGTCTCGGTGATTGTCTCAATAACTGCCTTTACAGTGGACTCAGCAAGCTTCTTGGTAAGCTTGTCGTCGTCTACCTTCTTAGCAACCGCATCTACTAATTCTGCCTTTGTCATGTTGAAAAACCTCCAAAAATTTTCTATCTAACGGCAACCGCGCCTTATCCCAAACGATAAGCGCAGTCAAACGCCGCTAATGACTTTACTGGCCGCAAGGCTCAATGCTTCGTCTGAGAGCTTGTCCAACGAACCACCCTGTTTGATGATCTCGTTTTCGACAGCCCTAAATGCCATTATAAACCGATTTGTTGAATATGTCAAGGCTTTTTCGCCGTCAAACTTCAAAATTCTGCTTAAATTACAAAAACTTAACAATATTTCCCCAAATATATGTTGATTTTGTGCAAACTCCTCGGATATTTCCCCTGTATCCGCGAGTTCTGTAGAAGCACGACGAATAAGCACGTCGAGGTCTGCTTTTATCTTTTCTACGCAATTCTCGGCGTTATTTATCGGAAGACCCGCACGTGCCGCGCGCTTGCAAACCTTTTCGCCCCTGAGCAGGGCGGGGAAGGTCTTGGGCACGCTTTCCAGCGTTTCCGTATATGTGTTTTGTTGTTTTGACGCCTTTTTTAACGCGTCCCAGTTTTTCAATACCTCGTCTTCGGTGTCGGCCTTTATTTTTTTGTCGCCTTCTCCGAACACGTGGGGATGCCTGAATATAAGCTTTTGGCAAATATCGTTGCAGACATCGTTGAAATCGAAGTTGTTCTGCTCGGCTTCTATTTCCGCGTGGAACACCACCTGCATAAGCAGGTCGCCCAGCTCCTCTTTCAATATCTTGGGGCTGTTGCTGTCAATTCCCTCACAGACCTCGTAACATTCCTCGATAAGATCGGTGCGTATGCTTTCATGCGTTTGAACCTTATCCCACGGACATCCGTTCTCCGAGCGCAGAATTTTCATTATCTTCAGCAGATCGTCAATTCCGTATCGGCTCTTGAATTGAAAATCAAAATCCAACACTACCCGACCTCCCTAAATATGTTTCTGCATTTATATTTTAACCTATTTTGTCTTGTTTTGCAAGTGTTTTTTGAAAATTTTCTTCATTTTTCCGCTTTATTATGCCGTTTGTACGAAAAACGCCTGTCAAAATCAGTAAAATTGCATAAAAAGCCGCGCCTATAATTACCGAAACAAACAGATTTGTTACACTTTTGAGCTTGTCGTTGAGCAATTTATAAGCGAAAAACGCCGCCGCTCCGCAGCCGATTCCGCAAAGCAGCGTCGGAAAAACCGTCCTGAACAGTCCGATTTTTTGCGGGAGATACTTTCTCAGCTTAAGAGCGCCGCCAACCGTCATAAAAACATAGCCTATCACGCTCGAAAGCGCCGCACCCGCGATGTTAAGGCTCGGGATTGAAATAAGCAGCGGATTGAGCACTAATTTGATAAGAACGGAGCAGATCATCAGAATTAAAGGCACGTGCGCCTTGCCGATCGACTGAAAGATCCCGAACATCGACGACGCGAGCACCATAAAGATCCCGCCGAGGCAGAGTATCACGAATGACTCGAGGCAGACGGAGATCTCCGCGGAGCGCGTTCTGTAAAGCGTCTGCATGATCGGCTGCGCCAGCGCCGCCGCCCCGAAGCACGCAGGGCAGGCGATAAGCGAGCAGGCTTTTATTTGTAAGGTGATTTTCCTTGTCAGCGTCTCGGCGTCCTTGCGCTCCCACGCGGCGGTTATCTCAGGCGCGGAGGTCTTTTCCGTCATTCCCGCAAACGACGGTATCATCATAAAAAGCGACATCGCAATGCCCGTGTAGCTCCCGTACATAAAGTTCGGCAGCCCCTCAATGCCGCCGCAGCTCGCGAAGATCCCGCCGAACGTCTCGTTATAGAACTCCGGGTACATTTTCGCGGACATCGAGAGCGTTCTTGTGACCGTCAGCAGATCGACGAACGAGACGGCGTTCACCGCCAGCGCCGAAGCCGCGATCGGGATTATATCCTTGATAAGCCCGCGGCAGATCTTTCGGCGGCAGTAGCTGCACCGCGGGGGAAGCGGCTCGATGTTCTTCGCGCGTTTTTCGTTGATTATAAGAGTGATAAGCCCGAAAAGCTCGCTTATGCTCACGGCGAGGATCGCTCCCGCGGCAGCGTAGGGAAGCGCCGCGGAGTACGCCTGTTCAAGGCTCGCGCAGTCAACGCCGAATACGCTTTTGCCGTTTAAGAACGCGCTTTTCGACCAGAAGATCACCGCGTACGAGAGCCCCAGACCGAAAATCGCTCTGGACAGCGCCTCGGCGACAGAAGCCGCCGCGGACGGCATAACGTTTGAAAGCCCCTCGCGGTATCCGCGCAGTACCGAAGCCGCGCAGCATAGCGCCACGGCGGGCGCGATGCAGACTATAGCCGCCGCGCTTTGCGGAGAACAGGCGATATGCTCCGCGAACGGATTCGCGAAAACCGCTACAGCCGCGCTGCCGAGCACCCCGACGATCGTGAACATAATAAGCCCGCATTTTCGTTCAGCCAGCGCGTGAGTTTTGTTCCCGACCGCCGCGCACCGCGCCGTTG
>JAIDPG010000341.1 GCA_029062865.1 Oscillospiraceae bacterium | reverse complement strand
ATCCAAAGCAGCTCTTCGGGCATCGGGCACTCGTTCCAGCCGCCGAACGGCAGCCACGCGAAAACCTCCCACGGCTCGCTTGTCGGGATTTTCGCAAGTATACACTCCTCGCTTCGATGAGGATTTCCGTAGTCCATAAACCCCGAAAAGCCCTTTGAAACGTCGCCGTCTTGGCTCTCAATTTCGCCGACCGTTTCGTTCCAGTCCTCTTTGCCCATTTCGAATTTCCAATCGGCAAGGCGTTCCGCAAACCACTTCTGAACGTCAAACCGCTCGGATTTCAGCAGCTTGTCGTGATTTTCCTTAAGCTCCTCGGCGGTGGTTGAAACATCGCCGAAGTTCTCCAGAATAACATCGCTGCAAACGATTATCATCGGAGTGTAGCCGCCCATTTCACGCTTTGCGAAAGCGTCGTCGTACGCGTTCAGAACCTTTTGCGGGTCTGTTCCTTTTGGGAAATGCTCGCAGGGGCAGGCGAGCATTTCAATCAGCTTTCGCGCGAACTCGCTTACACCGCCATTGTTATCATTCTTCTTTGATTTTCCTAATCCAAACATATTATTCTCCTAATCTAAAAGCTGTCATCAGTCCCACCAGAAATGCCACACCGACGACTTTGTGAGCGAGTCTGCCAGTTTGCCGATCGTACCAACGTTTTGAAGCACGTGATCCGGGCAGAACGCGAAATGCTCCAGCGCCAGCTTAAACGCTTCGGATTTGTCTTCAACGGGGCGGGCGTTGAACTCCAGCTCGCTGCCCGTCATAACCGCGGGAACGGCTCCGTATTTTTCGTACCAGTATTTCGCTATCCAAAGCATTTCCTCCGGGCAAGGACAGTCATTCCAACCTCCGAACGGAAACCACGCGAAAACATCCCAAGGATTTTTAACGGGAATTTTTGCGAGAACGCACTCCCAGCTCTTATTTATGCCGTAGTCGATAATTCCCGAGAAATCGTTTATTGCCGCGCCGCCCGCGATCTCTCCGACGATCTGCTCGGGCTCGTAACAAAAATCCCTGTCGTGCTCGGTTTTCTTCCTCGCGAACCATTCCTCGCAAACGAACTCCGGCGCGGCGAAGACCTCCTTTTGAAGTTCCGCCGAGCTCTCGCCGTTCTCAAAGAACATATGCGACTCGAGAACGATCAACAGGGGAGTGAACCCGCCGCTTTCGCGCTCGGAAAAAGCCATTTGGTATGCGCCTTTAACGATGTCAAGCTCCGTGCCGCGCGGGAAGTATTCGCACTGGCAGCCGAGGTATCTTATAACGCTTCGGGCGTGTTCTTCAAAAAATTGTTCGTATGTTTTTTCAGACGGCATATTTTCTCCTATTTTTTCGAGTTGAATTCAACAAGCTCTTGCGCGGTTATTCTGCGATTTTTGTAGCGCTTTTTTCCGCGAGTGGACTTTCCGAAGTCTATAGCGTCGGCGGGGCAGACGTTCAGGCAGCCGAGACAAAGGTCGCATTTTCCCCCGAACTTCGGAGCGCCGTTTTCAAGCGTTATATTGCCGTTCGGGCAGACCTTTTCGCATAAACCGCAGGATTTGCAGCCGTTTACCGTGAAGTTTTCCGCGCAGTTGCCATTATTCGCAGGGTATGCTTTCTGCGCAATCTTATTGAATACGGTGTACGCTCCGGCGCTTTTGCGGACGCGGTTTTTCAAGTCAAGAATAATCGCGTCAAGGGCGCTGTCGGAACGCTTCCAAAGTTCGTCGGAGTCGTTGACCTTAAATCCCGGCAGATAGTTTTCCACCATTCTGACCTTCGCGCCGTAGGAGAGCTTCAATCCTTGTTTTTTCAGCAGCTTATCCACCGCGCCGTTTACCCCCGAGGAAAATCCGCCATATACCGTAACGCTGAAAATATACGCGCTTTTATTGGTTATCACCAAATTATCCAAAAAGCTGTCAACGGATCTCGGCAAGCCCCAGAAGTATGTTGGGAACACAAATCCTATAACATCATCGTCACAATCCGCGGGAGTGCGCATATTGCAAACCTCCGCGTCTATTTCGGCGGCAATTTTACGCGCCGCGTAAAGGCTGTTGCCCGTTCCCGAAAAGCAGAATATCTTTGCCATAGTATCCTACTCAGATTGTCCGCACGGGAATGTTGTGCTCTGTCAGATGTTCCTTTACCTCGCCGACGGTCAGCTCCTTAAAGTGAAACAGCGAGGCAGCCAGAGCTGCGGAGGAGTTCGTCTTTTCAAAGACCTCCGAAAAATGTTCGAGCTTGCCGCAGCCGCCGCTTGCGATTACGGGGATAGAAACGCGCTCGCAGACAAAATTCAGCATTTCAAGGTCGAAGCCGCCGCGCACGCCATCGGTGTCTATCGAGTTGAGGCAGATCTCGCCCGCGCCGCGCTCGGAGATCTCATTTACCCAGTCGCCGAGGTCGAGGTTCATATCAACGCGCCCGCCGTTTATGTAGACGGAAAAGCCACCCTTGCCGTTGCGTTTCGCGTCAATGCCGACAACAACGCACTGGCTCCCGAAAATCTCCGCCGCGTCGCTGATAAGCTTCGGGTTCTTGACGGCTTGGGAGTTCACGGAAACCTTATCCGCCCCCGCGCGAAGCGTATCACGGAAGTCCTCGACGGAGGAAATGCCGCCGCCCACGCAAAGCGGCACGAAAACGTTCTGCGCGGTGCGCTTCACCACGTCCAGCATAACGCCGCGCCCCTCATAGGAAGCTGTAATATCGTAAAACACAAGCTCGTCCGCGCCCTGCTTGTTGTACTCGATCGCGAGCTCCACGGGGTTGCCGATATCGCGCACGCCCTCAAAGTTCACGCCTTTAACTACCTTTCCGTTTCGTACGTCAAGGCAGGGGATTATTCGTTTTGCTAACATAAAAGTTACCTCTCACTTTTTAATTTTCAAATGAAGCCGGTCACATAGGCTTAAGATTTTTATTCAGTCTGTCCACCATCCACGCGATGCGTTTTTCTCGTCCAGCGTCCGTTTTCGCGTCGAGGTACGCGCGGGTGTAGGTTTTCTTAACCGATAACGACATGGCGCAGAAATTTGTGAACGCTGGCTCATATTCTTTCAGCAGCTCTGAAAGCGTGGCGATATGTTCTTCCGTGATCTCAACGGATTTTGGAGCGTTCCATTGACCGTTTTGCTTTGCTTCCTCTATTTTTCTTCTGCCGTGGTCGGTCATTAACCCGCGTTCCTCAAGACTTTTGACTAACGATTTGTTTTTCTCCGACCACTTGCTGTTCTCTCTGCGCATAGAAAAATACTTCTTATAGGATTTATCGTCGATGCTTTGCATCTGACCGTCTATCCAGCCAAAGCAGAGCGCTTCCTCAAGAGCTTCGGCTGCTTTTATCGTCTTTGGTCCGCCGGCTTTCCCGAACAAAAGCCATACGCCGTCGTTTGATAAGCAATTCTCGCAAAGCCATTTCCTGAACTCTTCTCTGTCTGAAAATTTTAATATATCATTCATAACCGAACCCCTTTCGATTTTAAGTTTCTTTAATAATTATAGCAAAAAAACAGCATTTTGTCAAGGTGAAAGCCGCTTTGACAGCTTAATTACGGATTTTGTCGACGAAATCATAAAAAAATTCGCAAAACCCCTTGACAAATCATCGGGAATATGATATAATATTTAATGTTGACGGCAGGAAGTACTCACCGTCAGCGTTATATCGCGGGATGGAGCAGCTCGGTAGCTCGTCGGGCTCATAACCCGAAGGTCGTAGGTTCAAATCCTGCTCCCGCA
>JAIDPG010000340.1 GCA_029062865.1 Oscillospiraceae bacterium | reverse complement strand
TCTCCCTCCTCTCCCCCTTTGCCCGCTTTTTCTTATTGATTAAAATATCACCGTTGTTGGTCTCGGTTAGCGGTGGTGAAAAACCGTTCTTTAGGTGCTTTGTAATCTAGGTACGCTGTTCCAGCAATAACGCTCTCAGCGTTCACCGTTGGAGCGCGGTTATCGCGACCTTGCCGCAACATAATGGCGGCGCAGTTATGGGGCGTACCGACAAACCGCAGCACAACCAGCATGGACATAAATTTCAAAAAGTGTCAAGATTTTCGAAGAAAATCTTGACCGGTTCCCTCAGCGTAGCGCAACGGAGCGCGAAGCGCGGAGTGAACATACGGTGACGCGATTTTGAAATTTAAATTTAAAATCAGGGGTTATTATGGAACAGTATAATGTTACGGGAATGTCCTGCGCGGCTTGCTCGGCGCGGGTGGAAAAGGCAGTGAGCGCAGTCGCGGGGGTTACCTCCTGCTCGGTGAGCCTGCTTACTAATTCAATGGCGGTCGAGGGCGGCGAGCCTTCTGCGATCATCAAAGCAGTGACGGACGCGGGCTACGGCGCGGCGTTAAAGGGCGCGAAATCCGCGGAAAACACAAGCGCCGACGACGAGTTCAGGGACACCGAAACGCCGAAAATGAAGCGGCGTTTGTTCTGGAGCCTGGGCTTCCTGGCGGCGCTGATGTATATCTCAATGGGCGCGATGATGTGGGGCTGGCGCGTGCCGCCGTTTCTTGAAAATCACGTCGCGATGGCGCTTGCACAGCTTCTGCTTACGGCGATAATTATGGTGATAAATCAGCGGTTTTTCATCAGCGGATTCAAGGGCATTATCCACCGCGCGCCGAATATGGATACGCTCGTGTCGCTCGGCGCGGCGGCGGCTTTCGGGTATTCGGTCTACGCGATGTTTGTTATGATAAACGCTGAAAGTCACGAGGTTGTAATGCAATATATGCACGAGCTGTATTTCGAGAGCGCGGGCATGATACTCACACTGATAACGCTCGGGAAGCTGCTTGAGGCGCGCTCCAAGGGCAAAACCACCTCGGCTCTCAAAAGCCTTATCAAGCTCGCGCCGAAAACCGCCGCGCTTATTCGCGACGGCGCGGAGATCACCGTGCCCGTGGAACAGGTGAAGATCGGGGATATTTTCGCGGTGAAGGTCGGGGAAAGTATTCCGGTGGACGGCGAGATAATCGAGGGCGAGACGGCGGTGAACGAAAGCGCCCTCACGGGCGAGAGTATTCCCGCGGATAAGATAGTCGGCGATGAAGTCAGCGCGGCGACGATAAACGTTTCGGGATATATCCGGTGTAAAGCGACGCGCGTCGGCGAGGACACTTCCCTTTCACAAATCATCAAAATGGTAAGCGACGCGGCGGCAACAAAAGCGCCGATCGCGAAAATCGCCGATAAGGTCTCGGGCGTTTTCGTGCCCGTTGTGATTTCAATCGCGGTTGTGACGATCGCGGTGTGGCTTCTGGTCGGAAACGGCGTGGGCTTCGCGCTGGAGCGCGGGATCTCGGTTCTGGTTATCTCCTGCCCGTGCGCATTGGGGCTGGCGACTCCGGTGGCGATTATGGTCGGTAACGGAATGGGCGCAAAGAACGGAATATTGTTCAAGACCGCCGCGTCACTCGAAGCGGCGGGAAAAGCGGACATTATCCTGCTTGATAAAACGGGAACAATAACAAGCGGAGAGCCCGTCGTTACGGATATTATCCCAAACGGGATCACCGAGGACGAGCTTTTGAAGCGCGCGTATGCTCTTGAGCTCCGAAGCGAGCACCCGCTCGCAAAGGCTATCGTAAAGGTCGGCAAGGAGCGCGGCTTCGCCACGGAGGAGCCGCAGAAATTCGAGGTTCTCCGCGGCGCGGGGATCTCCGCGGCGCTGAACGGCGAGGAATACATCGTGGGAAATCTGCGGCTTTGCGAGACGTACTGCGACATTCCCGAAACGCTTCTCGCAAAGTCCGAGGAGCTCGCGAACGAGGGCAAAACGCCGCTGTTCTTCTGCCGCGAGAAAAAGCCGATCGGGATAATCGCGGTGGCGGATAAGATAAAGGACGAAAGCCCCGAGGCGGTAAAGCAGCTTAAAAACATGGGGCTGCGCACGGTTATGCTGACGGGCGACAATCAAAAAACCGCCGAGGCGGTGGGAAAGCTCGCGGGAGTTGACGAGGTCATCGCGGGCGTTCTTCCCGGCGGCAAGGAGGACGTTGTGCGGGAGTTCCAAAAGCGCGGCAAGGTCGCAATGGTCGGCGACGGGATAAACGACGCTCCCGCGCTCACAAGAGCGGACATCGGCATTGCGATAGGCGCGGGCAGCGACATCGCGCTGGACGCGGCGGACATCGTGCTGATGAAGTCGCGGCTTACCGACGTTCCCGCGGCAATTCGCCTGTCACGGCGAACGCTTCTGAACATCAAGGAAAACCTTTTCTGGGCGTTTATTTACAACTGTATCGGGATCCCGCTCGCGGCGGGAGTTTGGATAGCGGCGTTCGGCTGGCGCTTAAACCCGATGTTCGGCGCGGCGGCAATGAGCCTTTCGAGCTTCTGCGTCGTAACGAACGCGCTGAGGCTGAATTTCGTCAAGATATACAGTACAAAGCACGACCGCAAACGGCGTGTTAAAACAATAAAACAACAGGAGGACAAAACAACAATGGAAGTTACAATGAAGATCGAGGGTATGATGTGCGGGCACTGCTCCGCAACGGTGAAGAAGGCTCTGGAGGAGCTCCCGACCGTGGAAAGCGCGGAGGTCTCGCACGAAAGCGGCACAGCGGTAGTAAAGCTTTCCGAGCAGACCGACTTCGCGGTGTTGAAAAAAGCCGTTGAGGATAAAGATTATAAGGTGATCGAGTGAGAAAAAATCCCCCATTCTCGAAAGAGAGCGGGGGATTTACATATACGGAAGTATTGCCATATAGTCCACGAAATAGTTGACCGCCCACCACAAAATCGGGTCAGAGAGGACAAGCACGGCTCGCTCGCCCTTGGTAACGTCCTCATCCTTCACCGTCAGATATTGAAGCAGCACGGCGGTTACATTAACGATCATATAAAGCACGAAGCCTGAAAAAAACGTCATTTCAAAAGGCAAGGCATCGATGCCGTATCTGTTTATCCAGAACACAACGGCTATTATGATAATGCGTTTTATGAAAAACCTGTCTGTGCGGATTTTCTGCCGCCATGTTAAAACGATGGGCAAAACCCCGCCCGCGAGCAACGCCGCCAACCCGACAAGCAGAGACAGATAGATCCAAAAGCTTATCTCCGCCAAATCCCTGCCGTACGGTATACCAAAAACAAAATTATAAAAGCCCCACAAAAACGTTATAACAGGGCAGCAAAGCGACATTATCAGCTCTTTTTTCGTAAAATACGGCATTGGTTCAATTCTCCCGTTTTTTGTTATATTATATCACTATTCGGGAGAATTGTCAACCCGCCCCCTTTCGAGGGCGGGTCTTGTTGTTATAATGTGCGCTTGTTATTCAACGAGGGTGAAGTCGCCGAACAATGAAAGATGAATTGTGTCCGTTGTATCTTCGTAACCGAAGCCGGCGTTAGTATTTAGCAGGTCTTCGCGCTTTTCAACGGGACGGTTTTCGCGCTCAACACTAATAACGCATCGCGATTTCGGCAAGTTCACAACATGTGCAAAATAAGGCTTTTCCTCGCAATACAGGAGCTTATTCATGTCAATATTCTCCTGCATAAATTCTTCCGAAAGCTCTTCCTCATACAATTCAGCGATAGCCTCTCTCATAGAAGCGTCAATATCATCGCCCTTAAGCGAAATGGTCTCGGGAGTTACCACTACCCACAAACCGCTGTCAACATCGCCGTTGAGATAGTAGCTTCCGCTTTTTACCTCAACTTCTTCAACCCCGACCGCGTCGTCCGCAGTTGCAACGTTTGCCCTGTTCATCATCACCGCGGTAACGCCCGCGCCCACGCCGAGAATTGCCGCAGCTATGATAGGTATTACGAATTTTTTCATATTTGTCACCTTGTCCTTTCTAAGCAATTATTACTTGACATACTTGTATTCTGATTGCTTTGATCTAATGATTACTGATTTTACCTGCCCAAAAACATTAAGTTCGTGACGAACATCCCCGGTTGCAATATAATTTTGTCTATAAATTTGCGGGTAATATGGTCTGCCATTCGACCCGTTAACCTCAGCCACACTAGCAAAATCTGCATAAAAATTGTCAGATGATGAGTTGCTAATGATATAATTATAAGAAACTCCGGTGTAATATGTATTGTATTCGTTATCTTTATAAGTTCGCACCCTTACATAATCATCATAAACAATTATACAGCTATTTGAATTGCTTTCGCAATTGTAAGTGCCAATATAATTATCATTTGATAAATCGACCGTCGCAAACGCCGTCACCGTAACCAAAAACGACGCCACAAAAGCGCACGCCATACAAAACAACTGTTTTGCCTTGCCTTTAGACTTCATTCGTCTTTTCCTCCTGTTTGTTAAATTTCCGTTAGACGCTGTTAAAATACTGCTCTCTCCCCCCTGTCCGCCCTCTGTCGGGCTTTTCTGTTACATTAAATGCTTCTTCTTAAATTTATGTTCACGATGTCGGAAAAAGCATATCCTCGCGCGCGAAATGTTCACAAATTTGTGTTTAGTCTATTATAGCACACCGCTGTTTGTTTTACAACCCCCCCTTTTCGCCGGTTTTGCGCAAGATGTCGTTTTTCTGCGTGAATGGTACGAAATTTGGAGGGAATGCCAAAAAACGGAGCGAAGATTCGTATGTTTTCACAAAAAGTATGCTCTCTGAAAACTCATATTCTCAAATAACACGGACATATACCCAACATTAGAAAACAGGTTCGTTCCGCCGTTCTGTTTTGCAGAAAACTATGAACAAAAAATAAAAATATACAAAACCCCTTTACAAATCGATTTGTTTGTGGTATAATATAAATGTTGCGCATATTGCAACGGAAACTACCGCTCCACGGATCGCGGAATTGACACCATTTCCCTTTGCTGTGACGCGGACTATTAAACTTTATGAGGTGTTATTATGTTAAGAAAAGAAGAAAAAACAGCGGTAATCGAAGCAAACCGCAAGCACGACAAGGACACGGGCTCGCCCGAGGTTCAGATCGCAATTCTCACGAAGAGAATCAACGAGCTCACCGAGCACATCAAGGTTCACAAGAAGGACCACCACTCCACCCGCGGACTTCTGAAAATGGTAGGCCGCAGAAGAAATCTTCTGAACTATCTCCAGAAGAAGGACATCGAGCGTTACCGCGCAATTGTCGCAAAGCTCGGCTTGAGAAAGTAAGTTCGCGCGCTTTCCGGTTTGGCTTTCCTCGCCTTCGGCGGGGAAAGCCAAACATTAAATTAACACATTTTTCAGTTCGTTTTAAATTGAGAGGTTTATCTAATGTTTGAGAATTATAAAGTGTTTAAAACCATGTTCGCGGGACGCGAGCTTACTGTTGAAACGGGCAAGCTCTGCGGTCTGTCGAACGGCTCTTGCTGGGTAAGATACGGTGAGACGGTGGTTATGGTAAACGTAGCCGCCTCCGTAAAGCCGCGCGACGGCGTGGATTTCTTCCCGCTTTCGGTGGATTATGAGGAGAAGCTGTATTCCGTGGGCAAGATCCCCGGAGGCTTTTTGCGCCGCGAAGGCAAGCCGTCCGAAAAGGCGATCCTTACTTCGAGAGTCGTAGACCGCCCGATGCGCCCGCTGTTCCCGAAGGATATGAGAAACGACGTCGCAATAACGATGACTGTGCTCTCCGTTGAGCCCGACTGCTCGCCGGAAATACTCGGTATGATCGGCGCGTCTATCGCGGTCTCTATTTCCGACGTTCCGTGGAACGGTCCTATCGGCGGCATTTCCGTCGGCCTGGTTGACGGCGAGATCGTCCTTATGCCGAACGCCGAGCAGAGAGCGAAGTCCGACCTTAATCTGACAGTCGCTTCGTCCGAGAAGAAGGTAGTTATGATCGAGGCGGGCGCGAATGAAGTCCCCGACGATCTCATGTTCGACGCTATCATGGCGGGTCACAACGAGATCGTAAAGTCTCTTATCCCGTTCATCAAGGATATCCAGGCGCAGATCGGCAAGAAGAAGTTCTCGTTTGAGAGCATGGAGGTCGATCACGATATGTACGACGCGATCTCCGATTTCGCCATCGAAAAGGTTCGGTACGCTATGGATACCGACGACAAGAATATTCGAGAGGAGCGCCTCCAACCCGTTTACGCGGAGGTTCACGAGAAGTTTGACGCGCAGTATCCCGAGCAGACCGCAATGATCGACGAGTGTATGTACAAGCTCCAGAAGTTCGTTGTTCGCCGCTGGCTGCTTGACGACGGCAAGCGCGTTGACGGTCGTCAGCTCGACCAGATGCGCCCGCTCGCGGCGGAGGTCGGCGTGCTGCCAAGAGTTCACGGCTCGGGCATCTTCACGCGCGGTCAGACGCAAGTCATGACGATCTGCACGCTCGGTCCCGTTTCGGACGCTCAGAGACTTGAGGGTCTCGACGACGAGGACAGCAAGCGTTACATTCACCACTACAACTTCCCGAGCTACTCCGTTGGCGAAACAAAGGCTTCGAGAGGTCCCGGCAGACGTGAGATAGGTCACGGCGCGCTCGCGGAAAGAGCGCTTGTGCCCGTAATTCCGTCGGTTGAGGAGTTCCCGTACGCGATCAGACTTGTGTCCGAGGTTCTGTCCTCGAACGGTTCCACGTCGCAGGGCTCGGTTTGCGGCTCCACACTCGCTCTTATGGACGCGGGCGTTCCGATAAAGAAGCCCGTTGCGGGTATCTCGTGCGGACTTATCACCGAAGGAGAGCGCTGGATGACGATGGTCGATATCCAGGGCGTTGAGGACTTCTTCGGCGATATGGACTTCAAGGTTGCGGGTACTCACGACGGTATCACCGCAATTCAGATGGATCTTAAGATCGACGGACTTACTCCCGAGATCATCAAGAGCGCGTTTGAGAAAACCCACAAGGCGCGCGATTATATCCTCGACGAGGTAATGCTGAAGGCGATCCCCGCGCCGCGTGAGACGGTCGGCAAGTACGCTCCGAAGATGCTCACGACAAAGGTTCCGACGGACAAGATCAGTGATGTTATCGGCAAGGGCGGCAAGGTTATCCAGAAGCTCTGCGCGGACTTCGAGGTCAAGATCGACGTGGACGAGGACGGAAATGTATTCATCTGCGGCGCGGATCTCGACAAGGCGAATGCGTGCGTTCAGGTTATCCACACGATAGTAAACCCGCCGGAGATCGGCGCGATATACAAGGGCAAGGTTGTCCGCATTATGAACTTCGGCGCGTTTGTAGAGATCGCTCCCGGCAAGGACGGAATGGTTCACATCTCCAAGCTCGAAAATCACCGCGTTGAAAAGGTTGAGGACGTTGTTTCTATCGGCGATGAGATTATCGTAAAGGTAATGGAAATCGACCAGCAGGGACGTATCAACCTTTCGAGAAAGGACGCTTTGGCGGATATCGAGGCAAAGCGCAAGGCACAGAACAGCTAAGTTATAATTGACAATTACCGTAAAGCGAAACACTCCCCCGATTATTCGGGGGAGTTACGTATAAACGGGAAAGGAAAAGAAATGCCAACCGAGATAATTCTTGACGAAAACGGGAAGATCACTCCGGGCAGCGGTCTGTTTAAGCAGCTTGACGAGTGGCACGAAAACAACGAAAACGCCAGAATAGTTGAGGCGCGGTGCCGCTTGAAAACCGCGCTTTCTTCGGCTGCGAAAACATCCAAGCCAACTACAAATGCAAAACCTACGACTGCGAACACATAGAAGATCTGTACAAAGCCATAAATGGTAACTAAACATCAAAATCCCCCGCCAACGGCGGGGGATTTTTAATTATCCGTTACACGTTCTCAATCGGATAACGCGGCGTTTACTTCTCGGGCTCAACGACATCGGCTTCGGGAGCGTTCTTCTTTACGCTTTCAATGCCGTTCTTGCAGCTGTCCTTTTTCTTGTAGCCCTCGCTTGCCGCGATGACCTGACCGTTCTTTGCCTTAAGGCGGAAACGGAACTCGCCTTTTTTGTCGGTGT
>JAIDPG010000034.1 GCA_029062865.1 Oscillospiraceae bacterium | reverse complement strand
AGGCAAAGGGGCGCGGCGCGGCAATTCTCGGCTACACCGCCGCGGAGGAAATGAGCGAGACGAACGCGGTGCTTGTAAACGCGAAGATGCTTTTCCCCGCGGAATCCGTAAAGATCGTCAACATCTGCGGCTATGACACGCCGAAAACCCGCGGCGAGGGAAAGATCAACATAGACGAGGCGATTATCTACGCAGCGAGCCTTGCTGTGGCTTCGGACAGCGTTATGGCGGACGCGCTGTTCCATATCCTGAATTACAAGAAGGAGCTTTTGAAGTCCGTTTCGGGGTGCGTTTATGAAAACAACCTCGGCGTTATGGGCTGGATAGACCGCCGCCGCGTGCTTCTCGGGACGCGCGCGCATATGAAGGCGCACGAGATAACCGTTCCGAACACGAAAAAGGAAGCCGCCGCGAACAAGGACAACGACGAGGTAATTTACCTCGCGGTCGGTGGCGAGGTCTGCCTGCTGTTTTTCGTAAAGCCGACGGCGCACCCGGTGGTTCGCCGCTCGGTAAGAGAGCTGGCGTTCAGGAATATTTCGCTGGTTGTCAAGACGGTTGACGGCATGATAACCGCGCCGATAATCGCGAGGGTCTTCGGGATTGACGAAGCCCGCGTGAAGGTTCTTCCGTACGAGCTGCACGGAACGTTTGAGGAGAACACGAAGTTTGTTTCGAGCGCGAGCGCGGCGATTTCCTCCGACGGCTCGTTCGCGTCGCTTTCCAACGCCGTGACGGCTTCCAGGGCGATCAGAGAGCGCGCTAATCTCGGGAATATATTGCAGTTTGTCGGAGTGGTTCTCGCGTGCATAGCGATGATCGTGTTTACGCTCGCCTCCAACGAGGACACGCTGCGGAAATTCAATATGTTCAACACGTTCTGGATTCTGCTGTACAACACGGTCTGGGGCGCACTGACGCTTGGCGCGCAGTTTTTCAGGAGAACTTGATGACGCTCGACGAGGAATTTATGGAAAAGGCGCTGGAGCAGGCGCACATAGCGGCTGAAAACGGCGAGGTGCCCGTCGGGGCTGTTATCGTTGACAAAAACGGCGAGATAATCGCCGCGGCGCACAATCGGCGAGAGGAGCTTTTGTCGCCGACCGCCCACGCCGAGCTGCTTGCGATAGAGCTCGCGGCGAAGAAGCTGAAAACGCGGCGGCTTTCCGACTGCACGCTTTACGTAACGCTGGAGCCCTGCCCGATGTGCGCGGGCGCTATAATGAACGCGGGGCTGAAGCGCTTGGTTTACGGCGCGTTTGACGAGAAAAACGGCGCGTGCGCGTCTGTCGTTACGCTGTTCGACGAAAGCTTCACGCATATTCCGCTCGTGCGTTCGAGAGTGCTCGAAAAGCGCTGCGGCGAGATCTTGACGCAATTTTTCGCGGGACTTAGAGATAAGGAGTAAACAATCCGGCTCTGATCTCTAACCTCTAACCTCTAACTTCTAAAAGGAATTCTAGATGCCAAAGAATAAGTATCGTGCTCTAGCAGGCAACATGCTGGTGTTGACCATAGGTCAGTTCAGCTCAAAGCTGCTTGTGTATGTAATGCTGAAATTCTACACAAGCATGCTTGGCGAGGCGGGCTTTGGAAAGATGAATATCATCATTTCCACGGCGGGCTTGCTGATATCCGTGGTTACGCTGTCGATAGCCGACGGCGTGCTTCGCTTTGCGCTGGAAAAAAATAACAACGGCAAAATGGTCTATTCGATAGGCGTGAACGTCTGCGTCGTCGGGAGTATCGTCTTTGCGGCGCTTACCCCCGTTATCGGAATGATCCCGATGCTTAAGGGCTATCAATGGCTGATGCTGGCTTACGTGTTTGTCGGCTCTATTAAGGAAGTCAGCGGCATTTACGTGCGCTGCCGCTATACCCCGAACGGCGTGAAGCTGTTCGCGGTGGACGGCATTATCACGACCGTCGCGACGATCCTGTTCAACCTGCTGTTTCTCGGCGTTTTTGATTTGGGCGTCGCGGGCTACATATGGGCGGTCATTGCGGGGGACGTTACCTCGCTTGTGTTCCTGAACGCGACGGCGAAGCTGTTTACGCAGTATCACCCGTTCCGCAACGACAGAACTCTGCGCAATTCGATGCTTCGTTACTCCATTCCGCTGATGCCTACGATGATAATGTGGGCAATCATCAACAGCTCGGATATGTATATGGTCGAGGGCTTTATCAGCGAGGAGGCAAACGGAATTTACTCGTTCGCGTATAAATTCCCGAATCTTGTAACAATAGTCGTCGGGATCTTCGCGCAGGCGTGGCGTATGACGGCGATAACGGAGCGAAATTCCCGCACGACCTCACTGTTTTACTCGAATACGCTTAGTATGCAGCAGACGATGATGTTTCTGACATGCGGCGGGATAATGCTTATCCTGCGCCCCGTTATCATTCCGTTTTTCGGCGACGCGCGGTTCGCTTCGGCGTTTTTCTACGTGCCGACGCTTCTGTTCGCGACGATCTTCCAGGCAATGGACAACTTCCTGTCGAGCATTTACGAGGCGGCTCGTAAAACCTCCCACGCGATGATTTCCTCGACGATAGGGG
>JAIDPG010000339.1 GCA_029062865.1 Oscillospiraceae bacterium | reverse complement strand
ATATTATATAGTATATCATAATTTCTCACCAAAAGCAACCTTTTTGTGCGGTTTATGCGGAATTTTGTCAACCTTTCACAAAAAACGGGTCGTTTCGGCGGGCTTTATGAGCGTAAAGCCAATAGCTTCGGCAGCTCCCGAAAAACCGCCGGGCGCAACAAATAAAGGGGGAACGGAAAGTCCGTCCCCCTTAATTGTGCCTTAATAGAAAATGTGTATTATCGCGAAAGGAAATTACTCTGCAAACTCGCTCTCAACAAGCTTAACCAAGCCGTCTACAGCAAGCTGCTCGTCGGAGCCGTCAGCGATAATGCGGATCTGCGCGCCGCCAACAATACCGAGCGAAAGGATGCCCAAAAGCGACTTCGCGTTGACTCTGCGCTCTTCCTTCTCAACCCAGATAGAAGACTTGTACTCGTTAGCCTTCTGGATAAAGAACGTCGCGGGTCTCGCGTGTAAACCAACCTGGTTTTTAACTTCAATGTCTTTCATGCACATAACAGCAACCTCCATATCATTGTGTTCAGTGAGCCTCTTTCTTTGAAACAGCGTTATAATGCCGTTTCGAGTTCTCTGTCTGTTTCACTAAAAGAAGATCGATAAAGCCCGTTTCGCAGAATTTTATGTCTATGTTGAGTTGTCGGCTTTACCTCTCATCTCTTGATTACAGTATAGCCTAAAAACAAAATTAAGTCAACAGAGATTTTAAATTTTTCCGAAATCTCACCCCAAATTCTGTTTTTTGCCGTATTTTACACTAAACATTGCCTCAACAATTGTTAATCTTGCATAAAAAGTTTTCAACAATCTAATCAACATAAACATTAGTTTTCAACCGTGCGATCTCGACATTTTTTGATAAATAAAACGTAAAACAAGCTTATTCAAGTGAATAAATTTCCGAAATTTTCCAAAGCTTTAACCGAAAGCAGCAAACCGTCGGCGCAGAAAAGGCGCGTTCCGACATACAGCAACATATCAAGCGAGGTGTGTCGCGAAAAAAGCGCCTGCTAAAGTGGAGTGTAGCGAAGCGAAACGGAACTTTAGCAGGCGGCTAGGCGAACGGAGCGAAGCGGAGAGAGCCGGTTTTTCGCGACTTTTAAATCCGGGGGAGATTAGTGTGAGGGAACGGCATTAAAGGCGCGTACCGACCCAAAGCAGCACTACCAGCGAAGTGTAAAATTTAAAAATAAAATTAGGAGGCATTATGAAAAATATACTAAGAATATTGATCTTGTCGCTTGGCATTGCGGCATTTACGGCTTTCGGGGCGTTTCGGACGTTTTCGGCGAGCTGCGAGGAGGTGCGGGGCGAGGTTCTGCGGCTGCATATCCCGGCGAATTCCGACAGCGACGAGGATCAGGCGGTAAAGCTCAGGCTCCGCGACGCGCTTCTGGAACGCTTCGGCGGGGAGCTTTCGGATTGCGGCGATCTTGCCGCGGCGACAGAACGCGCCGTGGCGCTGCTCCCCGAGATAGAGCGTTTCGCGAACGAGTTCCTTGCCGAAAACGGCTTTTCCTACGGCGCGAAGGCGGAGCTTGTCGAGATGTACTTCACAACGCGCGAATATGAGCGGTTGATTCTCCCCGCGGGGCAATACACCGCGCTTCGCGTGACCTTGGGCAGCGGCGCGGGCAAAAACTGGTGGTGCGTGATCTTCCCGCAGCTATGCCTGCCCGCCGCCTCGGAGCACGAAATTTCCGAACAGAAAAACGCCGGGCAAGTTCTCGAAGCCTTTGGCAAGCCGCAAAAAATCACGCCGAAGTTCGCGGTTTACGAGTGGCTGCTTGGGGCAAGCGGCTGAAAAAACAGGAGGCAAGAGCGAGCGAGGCTCTTGCCTTTTGTACAAATTAACTAAAATCGCCTTGGTGAATTGAACGAATTCTCCAAACTTTCACAACAAATCAAAAAAACCCTTTTCTTCTTGAAAAAAATGTGCTAAAATATATATGAGTACTATTGGGTATTTGGGCGTAACAGTATTTTGGATAGTATTTTAGATAATCGTGGCGTTTGAAAAAACGTCGGAGAGGGGAATAAATATGTCAAAGATTATTGCTGTAACGGCAGGCAAGGGCGGAACGGGGAAGTCCACTACATCGGCGAATGTCGCGACGGGTCTCGCTTCGCTTGGGCACAAGACTCTGCTTGTGGAGCTCGACTTCGGCTTGCGGTGCCTTGATATTATGCTGGGAATTAAGGATAAGGTAAAGCACGACATAGGCGAGTATCTTGAGGGCAAGATCGATATTCTTACGGCGACGACAAAGGTAGACAGAGTGGAAAACCTGTATCTCGTGTGCGCGACGAGAAACCCGTTTATCGACATCAACCCCGAGAAGATAATGGGCGTGTGCGAGGAAATGCGCGAGCACTTTGAGTATATCATCATCGATACTGCGGGTATCGGAAGCTCGGTGTTCAGCGTAATTAAAGCGGCGGAGCTTATACTTATGGTAACGACCCCCGACGCGGTGTGCGTCCGTGACGGTCAGATGCTTTCGGACTTCTTGTATGTCAAGAACTGCATAAATCAGCGTCTTGTAATAAATAAGGTAAGCTCGAACTTCAAGGACGAGGATATACTTTACGATCTGGACGTTGTTATGGATACGGTGGGAATTCCGCTTATCGGCGTTGTTCCCGAGGATGTGAACATCAAGATCTGCGGCTCGAAGGGACTTGCACTGCCCCCGACCTGCGGCGGCTTTAAGGCGTATTCGTCGATTGCAAAGCGCATTGACGGGCAGGATGTTCCGCTGTCTATTCGAATTGATTAAGACATAAGACAACACCGCCCTCCAAACGGAGGACATTTACGGAGGAAATTTTATGAACGTTGCTCTCATCGCTCACGATTCCAAGAAGGAGCTTATGGTTCAGTTTTGTATTGCGTATTGTGGAATACTCAGCAGGTATAATATTGTAGCCACGGGAACCACCGGTAAGTTGGTCTCGGAGGCTTCGGGGCTTCAAATTCAGCGGTTTATGAGCGGCTCTCAGGGCGGCGACCAGCAGCTGGCTTCGAGCATCAGCTGTAATGAAATCGACCTGCTGCTGTTTTTCCGCGATCCGCTTAACGCAAAGGCTCACGAGCCGAATGATATAAACCTTCTGCGGCTTTGCGACGTGCATAACATTCCCGTCGCGACGAACATAGCCACCGCGGAGGCGCTTATCCACGCGCTCGAGCGCGGAGACCTCGATTGGCGCGAGTACATGCGGTGAAATCGATTTTGTATCCGAGAGTGCGCTTTTAAAAAGCGCACTTTTTTTAAGGTAAGAGCTTTGGGCGGCGCGTCAAAAGCGCGTATCGCAATACTGCTCTTGTAAGTGTTTGGTGGAGTAGTTTCAAGGCGGCTTCCGTATTTTAGGGTCGTTATGCGGCGTCGAGGAAAAAAATTTATTATTTTCTTTACCTTTTTGATGTTCAAAAGTTGACTTGGACGGGGCGTTTCGGTATGTTTCTTGAACACGGATCACGCCCATTGTTTTCGACGCGCGGCGTCGGGGGTTCGAGGAGACACCCCTTCGGGAGGCGGGGGAAAGACAAAAATCCGACAAAAAGCGGGCATTTCCCCCGCCTCCCTATGGGGTTTCTCCTCGAGTTCCTCTTAGGGTTACCG
>JAIDPG010000338.1 GCA_029062865.1 Oscillospiraceae bacterium | reverse complement strand
ACAAGACAGAGGGCGCGGAATTTTCCATTCGCTGCATACCCGAATTCGAGTTCTTTTTCGATATTCCTATAGCTGCGTATATCGTGCTGCTGTGCGTTTTGAGAACAGTCTCGCTTATTCTGTGCGGGTGGATCATTTTGTTAATTTCGGCTAAATTCAATAACGTTTCGGCGACTCTTCTGGTGAGCATGGCTGTGTTCGCGCTGCCAGTTATTCTGTATCTCGCGGGCGCGGAGATACAGTATGAGGGAGAGGTGGAAATGACGGGCTGCATACAGGTTTTGGAGACCGTCGGCTACTCCACGGCGGGGGATATGAATTTTTATCCCGACGGCAACTGCGTTTCCCAAATTCCCGCCGCCTTGTATTGTACGGAAGACGGAAACCCCGAGCGCGGAGTAATCTATATGGCAGCCGAAAGCTGGGGCTCATACGGCTATCTGAACGAGATAATTCTCGGAAATATGAACGATTACGACATAGATTTTGACGGCTTGAAGCCGGGGAATAAAAACGTCCGCGTCAAGGTCACTATAAAGAATCCGAGCATTTTATCCAAGTGGGGTTATATGTGGTGCAGCGGCGAACCAACTTCGGTCACGGTGATAGATAATTAACAAAAACGGGCTTCGCAATCGCGCGAAGCCCGTTAATTCTACATTATCAAGCATTAAAACCCGAGTATCTTGGTAAAGTCCGCCGAGAGCTTTTCGTAGAGCGCCATTGCGTCGTCCTTAGTCGCGCCCTTGGTGGTATAGTAGACCTTTATCTTCGGCTCGGTGCCGGAGGGTCTGATGATTACGGACGCGTCGTCGGTGAGGTTGTAGGTGATAACGTCGCTCTTCGGGAGCGTTACGTCGCTTACCGTGCCGTCCGCGGCGGTCTTTTTGCGTGCGACGTAGTCGGTTACCGCAAGGACGTTCAGCCCGCCGATCGTTTTCGGAGCGTTCGCACGGAGGCTTGCCATAATCTCCTTCATACGCTCCATGCCCGAAGCGCCCTCGCACTCGAAGTTGTTCAGCTTGTTAAGATAAACGCCGTACTCGTCATAAAGACGCTTGCGAGCCTCGATAAGCGAAACGCCTTTCGTGCGGTAATACGCCGCCATTTCGCAGATCAGCATAGAAGCGACGACCGCGTCCTTGTCGCGAACATAGCCGCCCGCGAGGTAGCCGTAGCTCTCCTCAAAGCCGAATATGTAGCGCTCCTCCTCGCCCGCTTTTTCAAGCAGTCCTACCTGCTCGCCGATAAACTTGAAGCCCGTCAGCACCTCGCGGAGCTCCACGCCGTACTTCGCGCAGATCGCCTTTGTGATATCCGAGGTCACGATAGTCTTTACCGCAACGGGGTTTTTCGGCATTCTGCCGAGAGCTAAGCGCTCCTTGCAGACGTACTCTAGAAGCAGCGCGCCCGTCTCGTTGCCGGAGAACAGCTCGTAGCCGTCGCCGTCGGGAACGGCGATGCCGACGCGGTCGCAATCGGGGTCGGTCGCGAGCATCAAGTCGGGCTTAACCTTGTCGCAAAGCTCAAGCCCCTTTTGCAGAGCCTCGCGGATCTCGGGGTTCGGGAACGGGCAGGTCGGGAAGTTGCCGTCGGGGTTCTCCTGCTCGGGAACTACAATTACATCAGCAACGCCGATCTCCTTCAAGATACGGCGAACGGGCTTGTTTCCCGTGCCGTTCAGCGGAGAGTAAACCACTTTCAATCCCGAAGACGGAACAAGGTCGGTGTGCAGACCCTGCTCCTTGACTTTCGCGAGATACTTGTCGATTACGTCGTCCTCGATATAAGAAACAGTGCCGTCAGCGACTGCCTGCTTGAAGTCAACGGACTTTACTCCGCTGAAAATGTCGATGTTGTTGATCTTGCCGAGCACGATGTCCGCCGCCTCCGAAGTCATCTGGCAGCCGTCCGAGCCGTAGACCTTATAGCCGTTGTATTTCGCGGGGTTGTGCGAAGCCGTAACAACGATACCCGCGCCGCATTTCAGATGACGAACCGCCCAGGAGAGCATCGGGGTGGGCATAAGCTCCTTGTAAATGTACACTTTAATTCCGTTAGCCGCGAGAACCTCCGCCGCGCTCTCGGCGAAATATGTGGACTTTATGCGGCTGTCGTAGCCTATCGCTACGCTTTTCTCCACGCCGTTGTCGAGGATATACTCCGCCAAGCCCTGAGTTGCCTTCTTGACCGTGTAGACGTTCATACGGTTAGTGCCCGCGCCGATAACTCCGCGCAAGCCCGCCGTGCCGAACTCCAGCTCGCGGTAAAAGCGATCGAACTTGCCGTCCTCGTCTCCCGCGACGCTCAAAAGCTCCGCCTTAAGGTCGGGGTCGGCGGTTGCCTTTTCCACCCAAAGATCATACATTTTCTGAATATCAGCCATTGGAAATGCCCTCCTGCATAAAAAAATTTCAAAGCGAGACGTTTTCGCGTCCCCAATATATCACTTTAATTATAACATATCTTTTCCAAAATTGCAAGAGAAAATTTTTTAATTTACAATTGATAACGGACAATTGACAATTTCGGTACGCCGCCTTCGGCGGCGATTAAAAAATCACCCGCTACGCGGGGGATTTTGAATACGTAAAGCCGCAAAGCGGCTTTATAAATCGCGCACGGAACGCGCTACATGATTGTCAATAGTACATTTTCAATTGTACAATATCTCGTTGACTTTTCTTTGGACTTGATAGTAGTCGTAGCCGGCTTCCGTGAGCCTGCGGTAACGCTCCTCGCCGTTGCCCCAGTCGCCGCGGATGACCTCCCGCGCGACCTCGTCCAGCGGCTTCAGAGGCGGGTAGAGGATCTCGTTGACGCGCTTCTGCACGGCGTCGTAATCATAGCCCGCCTCGGTTAGCCGCTCGTAGCGCTCCTCGCCGTTGCCCCAATCTCCGCGGATAACATCCCGCGCAAGCTCGTCAAGCGTCTTTTCCGGCTTCTTCGGATAGCCGTTGAGCCCGTTTTCGATTATGTATTTCGAGTAATCGTCATAACCCTCGTCGAGGTCGCACTCATACTGAACTCCGGGGACAGTCCCGGTGCCGTACTGCCAGATGCCGTAGGTCCCGGTGTAATAGCACTTGTCGCGATAGTCCGCGATCCACGCGGGGTAAGCCTCGCGGATTTTTTCATCTACATAGGTCGTGTACCAATAGGTTGTACTGTATACTCCGCAATAATAGCCCGCCTTCGCCAGCTCTCCGCAGAACGCCTTGACAAGCTCCGTGCAGAACTCTTTGCCCAGATTAAACTGCGCGCGCTCCTCCAAGTCCATATAAACGGGGAAGTCAAGCTGCTTGCCGTCAAGCGCCTTGATAAACGCTTTCGCCTCCCGTATTCCGTCCTCGATAGTCCTCGCGTAGCTGTACCAATAAGCCCCGACCTTAAGCCCGCTGTTTTTCGCGTTCGCGAAGTTCTTCTCCCAAGTCGGAACTGTAGAAGTCGAATATCCCGCCTTGACAATAACAAACTCCACGCCGCTTTCCTTAACGCGCTCAAAATCGATCTCGCCCTGATAACCGCTGACGTCTATTCCCTTAAGAGTAATACTCATAAAATGCCTCCTTATTTTAATTTAAATTTCAAAATTCCGTCAGCGGTATCGCTCTCCGCTTCGCTC
>JAIDPG010000337.1 GCA_029062865.1 Oscillospiraceae bacterium | reverse complement strand
CCTTAAAGCAACCTCGCGGTCAAATTAACTGTCAACTGTCAACTGTAAAATCCGTTTTGCCGCTCTGTCAACCGTATAAACATCATCTCCGATGTCAATACCCTTTTCCTTGAGGCGGTGCGAAAGGCGCGTTATCTGCGGCACGTCAAGCCCTATTGACACCAAGTCGTTTGTCTTTTCAAAAACCCTGTCGACCGTATCGTAACAAAACAGCTTACCCTTGTTCATCACAAGCACCTTGCCCGCGAATTTGACAATATCTTCCATTGAGTGGGAAACCAACAGTATCGTCTTGCCCGAGCCCTCGTGATACTGCTTTATCAGCCCCAGTATCTTGTCTCTGCCCTTTGGGTCGAGACCCGCGGCGGGCTCGTCTAAGATCAGCATTTCGGGGTTCATCGCGAGAACTCCCGCGAGCGCCACTCTTCTCTGCTGTCCGCCCGAGAGCTCGAACGGCGATTTATCCAACAAATGTGTTATTCCCATGCTCTCCGCGGCGGCTTGCACCGCATTGTTGATCTCCTCCTCCGAGAGCCCCATATTCCGCGGTCCGTACGCGATGTCCTTCGCGACGGTTTCCTCGAAAAGCTGATGCTCGGAATACTGAAACACGAGCCCTACCTTAAACCGCACATCGCGGAGCTTTTCGCCCTTTGCGTGGATATCTCTCCCGTTTATGAATACGGTGCCGTCAGTCGGCTTTACAAGCCCGTTCAGATGCTGTATCAGCGTGGATTTGCCGCTTCCCGTGTGCCCGATTATCCCGACGAACTCGCCCTTTTCTATCTCCAGGCTCACGCCGTCCACAGCGGTTTTCTCAAACGGCGTTCCTATGCTGTATTTGTAGGTTACTTTCTCAAGCCTTGCGATTATCTCCGCTTCGGATTTTTGTTCGGGCGCTTCCGCTTTTGTGAAATCGCAAGTCTTGCGTTTTGGTGAAAGCGCGGAGATCGCGTCGGCGCATTCGTCCTCGAAGATTATCTCGTTGGAGATCTTCACGCCTTTATCCCGTAGAATTCCGCAAAGCTCCGTAACCTGCGGCACGTCAAGCCCGACATCGCGAAGCCTTTTGGACTGCGCGAAGATCTTTCTCGGCACGTCGTCCATAATTATCCTGCCGCCGTCCATTACGACCACGCGCTCCGCCTGCGCCGCCTCGTCCATATAATGCGTGATCAAAATCACGGTAATTCCCATTTCTCCGTTGAGGCGCTTGATCGTTTTCATAACCTCGCGGCGTCCTTTGGGGTCGAGCATCGCGGTGGGCTCGTCCATTACGATACAGCGCGGCTGCATTGCGATTATCCCGGCGATAGCCACACGCTGCTTTTGTCCGCCCGAGAGCTGATGCGGCGCGTGCTCGCGGAACTCGTACATATCCACTTGCTTCAGCGCGTCGTCAACGCGGCGGCGTATTTCTTTTGGCTCTACGCCGAGGTTTTCGGGCGCGAACGCTACGTCCTCCTCAACGATAGTCGCGACGATCTGGTTGTCGGGGTTCTGGAACACCATTCCGACCGACTGCCGGATATCGTAGATCCGCTCCTCGTCCGACGTGTCAAACCCGCACACGGTGACTTTTCCCTCCGTCGGCGTGAGTATCGCGTTAAAGTGCTTGGCGAGCGTGGACTTCCCGCAGCCGTTATGCCCCAAAACGGCGACAAACTGCCCCTCGGGGACGCTGAGGCAAACGTTTTTCAACACGGGGACGCGCTCGGTTATCTCGCCTTTTTCGTCCCGCGTTATATAATCAAAGCTCAGATTTTCAACTTCTATGATGTTCAACTTGGTCTCCTCAAATCCTTTTTTCTGTGCTTGGTCAGATGACGGCTTCCGTCATTTTTCCGTTGTCGTCTATGTACACAAAGCCGCCGAAATCCTCAAACATCAGCAGCATATACGCGCCGTAATAGCTCCAGATGTCGTAATCGCTGAGGAAATCGCTAAGCTCGCCGCTTACAAACACGTCGAAGATCTCCTCGCTCCCGCAGAGCGAGCAGAACCACACGCGGCGGCTTTCGGCGGTTTCGGGAGTGATTTCTCGGTGCTCAAGCCTTGTGAAGTCTATCCCGCCCGGCTTCCAACACGGCAGCGCATCGAGCGTTTCCTTGAGCTTGTCCGCGACGGCTTCCTCCGCGAACTCATAGCGCTTGTCAAAATCGCGGATATCCTCGCGCATTTCGGCTTTGATCCGCTCCACTGCGAGCGTCCGCGAGCGCTTTTTCCGCGCCGCCGAAAGCTCCTCAAAGCGGCGTCTCTGCTCGGCGTTCAAGCCCATGCCCTCATCTCCTCTGTGAACAAATTCCCTCATTTTATATTATACACCAAATCCCGCGAGAAGTCAAGTGAAATTTACGCCGCAGATCTTAACAACCCCTTGACAATCCGAGAATTTTGTGCTATAATCAAATATATCGGGGTGTGGCCCAGTTGGTAGGGCGCGGCATTTGGGATGCTGAGGTCGCGTGTTCGAATCACGTCACTCCGACCACTGGTAATTGCAAAATTGCCCCCGCTTTGCGGGGACAATTTTGCAATTACGCTGTGGCTTCACGCGCCCCGCTTCGCGGTACGCGTTCAGCTCACAGCCAAGGCGCGTTTTGCTCGAATTGCCCTAAAGGCAATTCGATTTCACTCGGCTTCGCCAAGTGAAATACCGCAAAACGCGCGGTGTTGACTTCACAGTCGATATTTTGATTTTTTCAAAAATCTTTTTGGTAACGATGTCACACCGGTCAGCAAAAATCCCCTCGCGAAGCGATGGGATTTTTTTGCAGACCGCAATGGCTTCACGCGCACCGCTTCGCGACACGCGTTCAGCTCATTGCAGGGTGCGAAACCGTAAAAACGCTCGGTACTGTCGCATCGCCCTTGTGTGGCTTGCAGTCGATTTCACGCTTCGCGTGAAATACCGCAAAACGCTCGGGATTAACCAACTCCGATAGGTGGCTTGGCTTCAAATCTTTTTGTTCACGATGTTACACCGGTCGAACAAAACGCCCCGCGTGCAAGCGCGAGGGGGCGTTTCGAATTTGTCCTTCCCGAAAATTCACTCTCAAAACCCGTATGAGGAAAAATTATGATTATCAAGTTTATCAAAATTCTGTGCATACTATCTGCGCTTATTCTCACTACAGCCTGTAACAATGCGGCTTATATCGACGGTGAGCATATTAAGTCGGAAGAGGGGGCATATTCACCTTCATTGAACGATACACAACTAATTCACTCCGGCGATTCCACTTCGCTTAATACGGAGGAATCGGGGGCAATAAACAGTGCTTCCTTGAGGAAAATTCAGCTTGATTTAAATGAGGATGGAATTCCCGAGGAGATAATCATCGGGGAAAATTCCTATGAAATTATTATGTATCTTGACGAAAGTCAAAGTAACTATAATAGTTTTATTTTACCGCGAGTTGAAAGTATTGATATTTATCGAAGGAGCGTTGATTATCCCGGCGATTATACGTATGGTTTTTCCTGTGTTTACGGAGAAAACAAAAAAATTCTTTTTAATATGGTATATACCGGTTGTGAAAACCATAGGTTTGTTGGCGGAACAGGATATGGACAGGATTTGACGCCTTACATATCCTGTCTCTTATTCAAATCTACGAGCCCA
>JAIDPG010000336.1 GCA_029062865.1 Oscillospiraceae bacterium | reverse complement strand
AAGGGGTGTCCCCTCGCCCCCGAAGTTAGTGTCTCGACCTCAATAAAAATATCATAACACGAAATCAACTCTCCCTCTCGCACTCTTGCGACCACCGAACGAAACAAATTAGAGGAGCCACCGCGATGTTAACGCGGGAGAAAACACGCTTTTTTATGCGCTGTCCTCCACTCTTATAAAGCTGCTTTTCGTAAGCTTCTCGGGCTCGTTAAAGATGAGCTCCCCCGCTTCTACTCCCGAGACGATCTCCGCGCCGTCGGCGAACTCCTCGCCGGTGGTTATTTCCCGGCGGATCGATCTGCCGTCCTCATACACAAAAACGTACTCGCCTGCGTCGTCCTGCCCTATCGCGCTGTACGGAGCTACGCAGATCTCGCGAGGGCTTGAGAGCTCGACGGAAACGTCCGCGGAGAGCCCGGATTTCAGGCGCTCGTCGGGCTTATCGGGGGTTATCGTGATGTCGACGACGGTCTCCAGAACCGCGCCGTTGTACCTGTCGCGAGCCGCGGCGGCGATTTCCGTTACCGTGCCCGTGAACTCCTCACCGGGATACGCCGCGAGAGTTATCACCGTGCGCTGCCCGACGGCAATTTTCGCGATGTCGAGCTCGCTTATCGCCGCGGACACGCAAAGCCCGTCCTTATCGGAACCGGGAGCGAGGCTCGCGATAGCCGAGCCGCTTTGGATAGCCGCGCCGCTCGGGGCTGTGGAGATAACACGCCCCTCGCAGTCGGCGGTTATTTTTTCGGGGATCAGGGCGAGCGCGGTTTCGATATTGGACGCGGGGATAGCAAGCGTTTTCACCTGCCCGAAGCTCTCGATAAGTGCCGCCGAGGAGCGCCTGTCGACGGTCGCTATCTCATCGCCGACGCAGACGCTGTCCCCGACGCTTACGGAATATTTCTCGATAACAAGCGGCAGCGACGAGGTTATTTCGCGCTGACCGATGTACATTAACGCGCCGCTTCCGCTCACGCTCTCGCAATACTCGCGGGTTTCGACCGTCAGGATCTCCGCCGCGGGAGCCGCGCCCTCCACAGCCTTCGGGACGATCGCCGCCGCTCCCGCTGAGCAAGCCGCCGCCGCGGCAAGTGCGGCTATTATCAACGTTGTTTTCTTCACCGAATCAGTCCTTTCGGCTATTAGTATTCACCAAAATGTGGATTATATTCAAGTGGGCGCGGGGTATTTTTGCGGGCTTTTTCGGTGGGCGCAAGAGTATTGGAGGCAAGAAGGTTCTTGCGACAGGAATGTTTACTCTTCGCTTCGGTTTTCTACTTGCTTCTTGCCTCCGGCAGCCCCTCCGCCGCCAGCCTCAGCCCGATTTTGAAGCCCTGCGCAAACGTGTCGATAATGATCTCGCCTTGGCTTTCGTTGTATTCTTCTATCATCGTATCAAGCAGCCTGCGACTTTCCTTCGGCAGCGCGGCTTCAACAAGATCATACAGCCGATTGAACTCCTCTAAATTCTTGGTGTATTTTTCGGTTTTGTAGCCGTTTGATTTCTCGGGGCGGATTTTTCCGAGGTAGAGCGCGCGGATTGTGTTGTCGTTCATTTATTTTTCCTCCTTATAATTTTGCTAGCATTTTCCCCGCCAGCGGCGGGGAGAAATGCGATTATATAATTATATTATAGATACATTTGTATATAAAGTCAATAGATACAAACATATATATGATAAAATCTATTTATCATCTAAAACAAGGGAAGTGACTTTATGTACAATTACCAAAGATTGAAGGACTGCCGTGAGGATAACGACTACACGCAGACCGAAATAGCAAAGCTGCTCGGAACATATCAGACGCACTACAGCAAATACGAAAGAGGGGAACGAGAGCTGCCTATGCATTTGTTTATAGAACTTGCAAAGCTTTATGATGTATCGTTAGACTATCTGGCAGGTCTCACCAACGACAAGCGGAAGTTCTGGTAATTGCCAAAAGCAGGAAAACCCTTTAAAAAAGTTTACTTTTTTATTAGTTTTTTGTCTCCCCAAAACGAGACTTTTGACTGCGTTTGTCAAGCGGAAATGCAAACCCTCTTTTCGTGATGTACGATTAACATTGTTATTTGACTTTAGTTGTTAGTTTTACTTGGTCTGGGGGAGCGAGGGAACACCCC
>JAIDPG010000335.1 GCA_029062865.1 Oscillospiraceae bacterium | reverse complement strand
GTCCTGCGTTATCAAGGAAAGCGATTATAACGCCGTAAAAGCCCTCGCCGGGAAAATGCTTTCGGCGGCCGCGGACCTATGATAAGGCGAGTAAGCTCCGAGGACGAGCTTTTTGAGCTCCCGAAGCGCGGAGTTGAGGCGCAGAAGATCCGCGCACTGCTCAACGCTTACGGCACAAAATACGATTTCTGCCGCTTTTATGTCTCGGAGGATTATATCCTATGCGAAATGAACGGCAGCTTTGTAGTGTCCGAAATCGCCGAAAACGGCGATATTGAGGAGTTCGCGGACTTTTTCACGTTCAGTGGTTTTTCGGAGATATTTTGTTCCGAAGCTCTTGGCAAGCGGCTCGGGAGCCCGCTTCGCTGTAATGCTCAAATTGTGAATTTAATGCGGTTTTCCGGAGAGACGGTCGAGAGTGAGGCAGTTGAAAAACCCCGTCGCTCGACGATGTTTACGAGATACTCAAAGCGTCGTTCAAGATAGATTACGAAACTTGGTATGCCGATATGTCGCACCGAATTCGCCATAACGTCGCCGCGGCGCGAAGGCTGGGTGATTCCGCGCTTATTATCCAGCACGATCTGAACGGCGAGGCGCTTTTGTCGCAAATCGCGACTTTACCGAGCTCACAAAACCGCGGAAACGCGTCAAGGCTTATTTCCGCAGTCTGCGCCGAGCTTTCCCCAAGCGAGGTCTTTGTAATCTGCGAGGATAGCCTGAAGGAATTTTACCGCAAAATCGGCTTTGAGCTCGCCGGATACAAGGCGATTTTGACCGCGAAAAAGTAGTATTCGTTTCTCCCGCCTGCGGCGGGAATGTTTTTTGTAAAAAATTCCTAAAAATTCCTAATATATATTGACTAAATTGTAAAAGTGTGGTACAATATATATGTATATTTAGAGCTCACCGGGCTCTTGGAATAGGGTGTGTTAAAGTGAAAAGAGGAAAACTTATCGTTTTGGAGGGCTTGGACGGCAGCGGGAAAACCACGCAGCTGGAGCTTGCTTTGGATTATCTCAAGGAGCACGACATAACGTGCCGCTCCGTCAGCTTTCCGAACTACGACGCGCTGAGCGGCAAGCTCGTTCAGCAGTATCTGACCGGCGAGATACCATGTGACGGCAGAAACGGCGCTTACGCCGCGTCCGCTATCTACGCCGCGGACCGCTACATCAGCTATATGACCGACTGGAAGGGCTTTTACGAGGCGGGCGGAGTTGTCATCGCGGGGCGCTACACAACGTCCAACGCTATCTATCAGCTTACAAAGCTCCCGCCGGAGGAGTACGAATATTACCTCAACTGGCTTTGCGACTTCGAGTACGGCAAGCTGGGGCTCCCGGAGCCCGACTGCGTTATCTATCTCGATATGCCCGTCGAGGTATCGCAGAAGCTCTTGGATAAGCGCTATCTCGGCGACCAGAAGAAAAAGGACATCCACGAGCGCAATCTCGAGTTCCAGCGCGAGTGCCGCAAGAGCGCGCTTTTCGCCGCGGAAAAATGCGGCTGGAACATTGTCGATTGCTCCGACGGCGAATTCCCGCTCTCTATCGAGGAAATATACGCGCAGATCTGCTGCTTTTTGAAGGTAATGACCGATGATTGAGTTCGGAAAGCCTTTAATCAGTGACAAGCAGCGTGTCAACGATTTTTTAAAAAGATCGGATTTCCGTGGGTGTGAGTATACGTTTGGGAATATTTTCGGCTGGAGTGAGCATTACAACACCGAAATCGGCTTTGAGGGCGGCTTTTGCTTTGAGAAAACAGGGCGCGGCGCGGATACGATGTTCGTTTATCCATACGGCGAGGGCTCGGTCGAGGAAGCCGTCGGGGAAATTCGGAAATACGCCGAGGCGAACGGTCTGCCGTGCGTTATCTGCGCGAATAAGGCAATCACCGAGAAGATCATGGAGCTGTTCCCGGAAGCCAAGGCGGAGCTTTACCGCGACTTCTGCGATTATGTGTATTACGCGCTCGACCTAGAGGAGCTTAAGGGTAAGAAGTACCACGCAAAGCGCAATCACCTCAACCGCTTTTACGAAAACGATTGGAGCTTCGAGGCAATGGCTCGCGAGAACATTCCCGAATGTCTTGAAATTCCTGAAATCTGGCGCGCGGAGGA
>JAIDPG010000334.1 GCA_029062865.1 Oscillospiraceae bacterium | reverse complement strand
TTGTGCTATAATATATCGGTAAAGCAGAGCCACCACACTCTCACCCGCCGACGGGGGCGCGAAAACGGGCGTGAAAGCGCCGGAAAACGCGAACCGACAGTCAGGCGCGGTAGTTTAACCGATAAGTACCCCGAAAGGGTGATTTATGTTAAGCGTGAGTTGTGTGCTCACGCTTAGTTTATTTCTAAAGGAAAAACAGGGTTTCGGGCAAGTCAACTCTCTAACCTCTTGCCTCTAACTTCTATTCTCTAACAGGGGGTGCTTTAAAATCGCAGCGAAAGAACAGCTCATCAATGAGGATATTCGCGAGAAGGAAGTAAGAGTTATCAGCGCCGAAGGCGAGCAGCTGGGGATAATGTCCTCGGCGGACGCGCTTCAGAAGGCTATCGACGCGGATCTCGATCTCGTGATGATCAGTCCCACGGCAAATCCTCCGGTATGCCGCATTATGGATTACGGCAAATACCGTTTCGAGCAGACAAAACGAGAAAAGGAAGCCAGAAAGAACTAGAAGACCGCGGACGTTAAGGAAGTGAAAATGTCCCTTAACATCGACACCAACGATTTCAATATCAAGGTGAAGAGCGCGATCAAGTTTCTGCAAAACGGCGATAAGGTCAAGGTCACGATACGCTTCAGACGTATGCGTGAGCTTACGCACGTTAATCTCGGCGAGGATCTGATGAAGCGTTTTTGCGACGCGGTGGCGGAGTACGGCGGCTCGGATAAGCCCTCGAAGCTTGAGGGCAGAAACTACGCGGTCGTGCTGAGCCCCAAGAAATAAACAGCGCGAGTGCGAAAAGCTTAAACACAATTTTAAGGAGGATACAAAAATGCCTAAGATCAAAACACATAGCGGCGCGAAGAAGCGCTTTAAGCTCACCGGAACCGGTAAGGTAAAGATGCAGCACTGCGGCAAGCGTCATATTCTTACAAAGAAGTCCACCAAGCGTAAAAGAGGTCTGCGCCAGGGCGCGTATGCGGACGTTACGAACGTAGAGCAGGTAAAGGCTCTTATCCCGTATAAATAAGCGTTACAATCGGATTTGTTTTGAAGAGTGAGACAAAGCGAAGCACGCGCTCGGCAAAGCGCAGCGCGAAGCGCGGAGCTTTGGCGAGTAGGCGAGAGCGGCGAAGCCGCTCGGTGCTGAGCGATTCGAAATAAACGGAGATTTACGCAATTCTTTTCATTCTTATTTATTAGGAGGAATTTAAAATGGCAAGAGTAAAGGGCGCGCTTGCGACACGCAAGAGAAGAAATAAAACCTTAAAGCTCGCGAAGGGCTACTGGGGCGGCAAAAGCAGACTGTTCAAGACCGCGAAGGAAGCGGTAATGAAGAGCGGTCAGTATGCTTACATCGGCAGAAAGCTCAAGAAAAGAGATTTCAGACGCTTGTGGATCACGAGAATTTCGGCGGCATGCAAGGCTAACGGAATGAACTATTCCACATTTATGAACGGTCTCAAAAAGGCGAACATCACGCTTAACAGAAAGATGCTCTCCGAGATCGCAATTAACGACGCAGCGGGCTTCACCGCGCTTACCGAGAAGGCTAAGGCTGCGCTTTAATGGGTTAAATTCTCACGCTTCGTAAAAACGGAGCGTGAGATTTTCGCTATTTAGAGGCAAGAGTTTAAGAGACAAGAGGCAGGAATTATGGGGCGCGAAGCGGAGAGAATATCGTCGAGGAAGAACGAAAATGTGCGCGTTGTGCGGGAGCTTCTGAGGAGCGCTAAATATCGCGCCGAAACGGATCTGTTTGCCGTTGAGGGAGACCATTTGTGCGGCGAGCTTGCGGACTGCGCGAGCAATATCGAGTTTTTTCTGTACACCGAAAGGGCGCTTGAAAAATACCCCGAGACCGTGCGGAAAGCCTCGGAAAAGGCTTTCACGGCGGCTGTCATAACCGAGGAGCTTTCCGAATATATTTCCGATACGAAGAGCCCACAGGGCTTGTTTGCGGCGGCTGAGCGCTTCGGCAGCTCGATTTCAAGCGGCGCGCGGCGGCTTGTAATCCTTGATGGGGTTCAGGACCCCGGCAACATCGGCACGATTATCAGAACCGCGGAGGCGTTTGGGCTGGACGGGATAGTTTACGTGGGCGGCTGCGCCGACAGATTTTCGCCGAAAACGCTCAGAGCCTCAATGGGGAGCGCTTTCCGAGTGCCGAGCCTCGTGACGACGACGGACAGTCTTGCGGGATTTCTGGAGGGCTTCACGGTCTACGGCGCGATGCTCGACGAAACGGCAAAGCGGCTCGGCGAGGTGGAATTCTCGGAAAAAACCGCGATAGTCATCGGCAGCGAGGGCAGCGGGATCTCACCCGAGGTTGCCGAGATTTGTGATGAGAAGCTCTACATTCCCATAAAGGGCGCGGAAAGCCTCAACGCGGCAATGGCGGCGGCAATTCTTATGTGGGAGCTGGGGAGATCGAGATGAGGCTGATTTCCGTAAACGAATTCCCGGGGCTTAGCGAGTGCGAGTGTATCGCAATACAAAACGAGCTTTCCGGAGAGCTGGTCCAGGGCTGTCCGCTTGCGTTTGATGAGATCCGAACGGTTGCGGGCGTTGATCTTGCGTACTGGAGCGGCGGCGCGGAATACGCGGTGTGCTGTATCGTGATCATCGACGTGGAAAGCAGGCGGATAACGGAAAAACAGTGGTCTGCGGGGCGCGTTGATTTTCCGTATGTTCCGGGCTGTTTGGCGTTTCGGGAGCTGCCGCTGGTGGTTGAGACTGCCGCGAAGCTCGTTCGGAAGCCGGACGTTTATATGTTCGACGGCAACGGGATACTTCACCCGAGGCGTATGGGTCTGGCGGCGCACGCGTCGTTTTATCTGGACGCGCCGACCGTAGGGATAGCAAAGCATTACTTTAAGGTGGACGGCGCGGAGTTTACCGAGCCGGATACCGAAAAAGGCAGCGTTTCCGACATCACAAGGGACGGAGAGCTCCTTGGCAGAGCTGTTCGGACGCAAAGCGGCGTAAAGCCGGTTTATGTTTCGATCGGAAACCGTATGGATATTGATACGGCGGTGCGGCTGGCTCTGACGCTCACGGATAACGAGAGCCGCGTGCCTATCCCGACAAGATACGCCGATCTTGAAACACATATTATGCGAAAAGAGCTGCAAAATAATCCGGGCTTTTCTTAAAGCAGGTATCTCAAAGCCCGAAGCTTCGGCTTTCGGCTTTGAGGTGCTTATAATTTCAAAATACCGCCCGATTTTCGGCGGTAAATAACCAAAATAAAAGAGGGGGAGAATCAATGTCAAACCTTGTAATATTGGAGTCGCCGTCAAAGGCGAAAACGGTAAAGAAATACCTCGGCGCTGGATATGAGGTAATGGCGTCTACCGGGCATATCATCGATCTGCCGAAGTCGAAATTCGGGGTGGACGTGGACAACAATTTTGAGCCGCAGTATGTCAATATGAAGGACAAGGCGGACATCATCAAGGAGCTGAAAAAACGCGCTAAGGAAGCGGATGTTGTCTACCTCGCGACCGACCCGGATAGAGAGGGCGAGGCTATCGCGTGGCATTTGTCGCATTTGCTGAACATCGACGAGAAGAGCAAGGTGCGCGTGACGTTCAACGAGATAACGAAAACCGGCGTGCAGTATGGCATGAGCCACCCGCGGACGATCGACCCGGACGTGGTGAATGCCCAGCAGACGCGTCGTATTCTCGATAGAATTGTCGGCTACAAGCTGTCGCCGTTTTTGTGGAAGAAGGTGCGCAGAGGGCTTTCGGCGGGGCGCGTGCAGTCAGTCGCGGTGCGGCTTATCGTTGACCGCGAGGAGGAGATAAACGCGTTCAAAACGACGGAGTATTGGAGCATCGACGCGAAGCTCGCGGCGGCGTCCTCCAAGAAGGCGTTCCCGGCGAAGCTCGCGGAAATCGACGGCGAGAAGGTGAAGATCGACAACAAAAAGCAGTCCGACGCGATTTTGAAGAGCCTTGAGGGCGCGGATTTCGTCGTGACGAATTTGAAGAAGTCACAGCGCAAAAAGCAGCCCGCGCCGCCGTTTACGACCTCGACGCTCCAGCAGGAGGCGAGCCGCCGTCTTTCTTTCCAGGCGAGAAGAACGATGAAGGCGGCGCAGGAGCTGTACGAGGGCGTTGACGTTGAGGGCACGGGCGCGGTCGGTCTTATCACGTATATGAGAACCGACAGCCTGCGTATCTCGGACGAGGCGAAAACCGCCGCCGCGGCGCTTATCAAGAGCGTTTACGGCGAGAGCTATCTCCCCGAAAAGCCGCGCGTTTACAAGTCCAAAAGCAACGCGCAGGACGCGCACGAGGCTATCAGACCGACAAACGTCGAGTTCACGCCCGAAAAGGTGAAAAAGTCGCTCTCGGGCGATCAGTTCAAGCTTTATAAGCTCATTTGGGAGCGCTTTATGGCAAGCCAGATGGCGAACGCCGTGATGGATACCGTTTCCGTTGACATTACAGCGAAAAACTGCCTGTTCAAGGCAAGCGGCTATTCCGTCAAGTTCGACGGATTTACGAAGCTTTATGAGGAGAGCAAGGACGACGACGAGCACGGCGGCGCTCTCCCGAAAATAGAAAGCGGCGAGAAGCTCAAATGCCTTGAGCTCACGGGGAATCAGCACTTCACGCAGCCGCCCGCGCGGTATAACGAAGCGTCGCTCATCAAGGCGCTGGAGGAAAACGGCATCGGCAGACCATCGACCTACGCTCCGACGATCTCAACGATACTCGACCGCCATTATGTAGAGCGCGAGGCGGGAAATCAGTTGAAGCCCACGTCTCTCGGAGAGGTCATCACGGGGCTTCTTAAAGACAAATTCAACAACATCGTCGACGTGAAATTCACCGCGAAGATGGAAAGCGACCTCGACGACATTGAAAAGGGCGGCAAGGATTGGGTCTCGACGCTCGATAAGTTCTATAAGGGCTTCGCGAAGTCGCTTGAAAAGGCGGAGCAGGATATGGAGGGCAAGCACCTTAAGGTTCCCGACGAGCCGACGGACATCGTCTGCGACGAGTGCGGAAAGCCGATGGTCATCAAGATAGGACCGTACGGGAAATTC
>JAIDPG010000333.1 GCA_029062865.1 Oscillospiraceae bacterium | reverse complement strand
GCTCTATTCCCTTTTTGATTCTCGACAGCGAATCCTGTTTGCCGAGGATTATCGACAGCTCCACGCCGCCGCCCGGGGTGAACTGCTTGCCCGAAAGCGCGACTCTCAGCGGGAACAGCACAACGCCGTTCTTCACGCCAAGCTCTTCAATCAGCTTGAAAAGCGCGTCGTGAACGCCGTCCTGCGTGAAGCTCTCCAAGCCCTCCAGCACAGGAAGCAGCTTTTGGAGCGCGTCGAGCGATGTTTCGAGCGTCGTTTTCATCTTCTTGTTGATATACAGCTCCAACGAATATTCGGGGAGCTTGTCAATGAAATCCACCTGCTCGGGAATGTCCGTGAACAACTCACAGCGCGGCTGGAGAACTCCGCAGAGCAGCGAAATATCAATATCCTCACGCTTGCAGGTTTGGCGAATATACGGAGTCGCTATTTTCGTGAACTCCTCGACAGGCAAAGCGCGGACATAATGCGCGTTTATCGCCTTCAGCTTCGCGGGATCGAATATCGCGGGAGATTTGGAAATTCCCGAAAGATCAAACGCCTCAATCATCTCCGGAAGCGAGAAGATCTCGTTTTCGCCCTTGGGCGCCCAGCCGAGCAGCAGGATATAATTCAAAATTGCCTCGGTCATATAGCCCTTTTCGAGCAAGTCCTGGAACGACGCGTCGCCGTCGCGCTTCGCGAGCTTGTGCTGCGCGTCCTTCATAATATGCTCAACGTGGACGTACATCGGCGGCTGCCACCCGAACGCCTTGTAGAGCAGCTCGTACTTCGGCGCGGACGAAAGATACTCGTTTCCGCGGACAACGTGCGTTATCTGCATCGTGTGATCGTCGATGACGTTCGCGAAGTTGTAGGTCGGCATTCCGTCCGTTTTAAGCAAAATCTGGTCGTCGAGGATAGAATTCTCAACGGTAATGTCGCCGTAGATCTCGTCGTGGAATGTCGTCGAGCCCTCTTCGGGGATAGCCTGGCGAATTACATAAGGCACGCCGTTTTTGATGTTCTCGTCGATCTCCTCTTTGGAAAGGCGGCGGCAGTGGCGGTCGTACATCGGGGAGATGTTCGAAGCCTTCTGCACCGCGGCGAGCTCCTCAAGGCGCTCCTTTGTGCAGAAGCAGTAATAAGCTTCGCCCTTTTTCACGAGCTCCTCGGCGAAGTCCTTGTACATTCCCATGCGCTCGCTCTGGATATACGGCCCGAAATCGCCGCCGACATCGGGACCCTCGTCCCAGTTCAGCCCGCAGTCGCGCAGCGTCTTATAGATAACGTCAACCGCGCCCTCGACATAGCGCTCGCGGTCGGTGTCCTCTATGCGAAGAATGAACTTTCCGCACTGCTTCTTCGCCAAAAGATAAGTGTAAAGCGCCGTTCTGAGGTTTCCTATGTGCATATAGCCCGTAGGACTGGGCGCAAATCGTGTTCTGACCTCTGCCATTTTTATTATCTCCTTATAGTTTTTGTTTAATAGTGGTTAGCGATTGGTTTTTCACTTCCAAGAAGCCGCGTCCTTTGCTATCTGATCCTTCAGCTCCTCAATGCTTGAAAATCGCGTTTCGGGGCGGATAAATCTGCACAGCGCGACTTCAATATTCTCTCCGTAAAGGTCGCCGTCGAAATCGAGAATATGCGTTTCGCAGATAACGCCGCGGCTGTTCTCAATAGTCGGGCGAATTCCGATGTTTGTGATGCCGCGGTAATTTTTCCCGCGAACGTGAACATAGCTTTGATAAACGCCGAAACGCGGCATTACGTTCGTTTCGGGGAGGATCTGGTTTATCGTCGGGAAACTTATCGTCCGCCCTATCTCGTTTCCGTGGACGACGGGGAGCTTGAACTGCCACTCGTAGCCGAGCAGCCTGTTCGCCTCCTCGATATTTCCCATTCGGATAAGCTCGCGGATCTTCGAGGAGCTGATAAGCTCGCCATCCATGCACACGTCCTCAACGATTTCCACGCGTATATTAAAAGACTCGCCAAGCTTCACAAGCCGCTCCGGCGTGCCTTGACCGCCCAAGCCGAAACGGAAATTCCGCCCGCAGCAAGCATAGCCCGCGTTAAGCTGTTCGCGGAGAATTCCGCGAACGAAATCCTCAGCCGTAAGCGTGCAGACCTCCGCGAAATCGGGCGCGTAGATATACTCAACGCCCGCCTTCGCCAGCAGCTCGCGCTTGTTCTCAAACGAGATTATGTCCTCGGGGCTTTTGAACTTCGGCAGCGTCGTGTCGCAATTGAACGTGAACACGGCGGGCTTTAAGTCCCGCTGCGCCAGCGCCGCGCCGATCACTCCCATATGCCCCGGGTGCAGCCCGTCAAAATATCCCAGCGCGACCGCGGTTTTTTCTCGTTTTTCAAATAGGGGCGCGCCGTAAGTTATATCGATCATATTAAAATTTATTCACCGTTAAAACGCTTCATCGAGATAAGCTCGTTGTTTTGGATTTTCGCGAGCCCTATGAAGCCGTCTCCGTAAACCCGATAAATTCCCTCGCCGAAATCTCCGTGAAGCCTTTTCGTATCGAGCCGAACGCCGTTTAAGTAAAGCCGCGTTTGCGCTTCGTCGAGTTGAATTACGGAATAATCGGAAAACACGCTCTCGACGGGCTTCAGCAGCTTCAAGCGCTCCTCATCGGAAAGCGCCCGCAGCTCGTCGACCGAGACGCTTTCGCCAAGCGAAAACCCGCACGCTCTTGTGCGCTCCAGCGCTGTCATAACTGCGCCCGTGCCGAGCTCCAGCCCGATGTCATCCACAAGCGAGCGAATGTACGTCCCCGAGGAACAATCCACGTCGAGAACGCCGTCGCGCCCGTCAAAGCTCACGAGCTCCAGCCGCGTAATCGTGACTTTCCTCGGCTTGCGCTCGACTTCTATTCCCTTTCGCGCGAGGTCGCAGAGCTTCTGCCCGTTGACCTTTAACGCGGAATACATCGGCGGGATCTGCTCGATATCTCCTCTAAATTTCTCGAGAGCTTTCCGCAATATTTCCGTGGAAATATCCACGTTTTTTTGCTCGGAGCAATCTCCCCAGATGTCAAGCGTGTCGGACGTCAGCCCGAGCCGAAATCCAGCGCGGTAGCTTTTGTCGTGGTCAGGAAGCAGCGAGATCGCCTTCGTCGCTCCGCCGACGAACACCGGCAGAACGCCCGTCGCCATAGGGTCGAGCGTGCCGGAGTGCCCCACCTTTTTCGTGTGGAGACAGCCGCGCACCACCGCCACTACGTCAAACGACGTGAACTCCCGCGGCTTGTTTACGACGATTATGCCATTTAATGAAGTCATCTGCCTAACGCCTTTCGGACAGCCTCGCAAGCCGCTTCTACTGTTTTGTCAACAGCCTCGTCAACCGTCACGCCCTCGAACGAGCAGCCCGCCGCTCTCGCGTGACCGCCCCCGCCAAGCTTTTGGCAAATCTCCGCGGCGTTTACAAGTGCGCTTGTGCGCATCGAAGCCTTGAAAACTCCCGGCTTCTTTTCCTTGACGCAGATTCCCACGTCCACGCCCTCGATCTGCCGCGGAATATTCGCCAGCGCACCGATGTCGTCGCTGTCGATGTCCACAATGCTGTCCAGAAGCGCCCGCGTGACAGTTACAAGCGCGACGCGTCCGCCCTCGAAATACTTTATGTTTTTCAACACCTCTTGCTCGAGCCTTATACGCCCCTGCGTTTTGAGGTCGAAGTTCACGTAGTTTATCATCGCGAAATCCGCGCCGAACCTCATCATCTCGGCGGCGATAAGGTGCGTCTGCGGCGTGGTGTTCGAGAACTTGAAGCACCCCGTATCAGTCGCCGCGCCAGTATAAATGCAGTTCGCGAGCTCCTTGTCGAACGGTACGCCAAGCTCGTTTATCACCTTGTAGATAAGCTCGCACGCCGCCGCGTAGTCGGGCTCTACCAAAACCCGCTTCGCGTAGCCCGTGTTTGTCTCGTGATGATCAAGGCAGAGCTCCGCGCTGTTGCCAAGCTCTCTCATATCACCGAGGAGCTTTGTGTCGGCAACGTCCACGCAGACGATCGTTTTCGGCTCGAATTCTTGAGTTTCCGCCGCCGCGAACAGATAATCAAACTTGTGCGGAATCTCCTCCGCGCAGACCGCCTTAGCGCGCTTGCCCATTCTCTGGAGCGCCCCGCAGAGTGCGAAGCCGCAGCCAAGCGTGTCTCCGTCGGGGTTGGCGTGCATAAGGATCAGAAAATCGTCATTAGACTTTAAGAACTCACAAGCCTCTTGTAAATTAACCTTCATCGCCGCCCTCCTCGTTATCGGAAGAATTTGCGGGTTTGGGAAGATGCGCTATAATATCCTCAATGTGCTCGCTGTATTCAAGCGAGTTGTCGGGCTTGAAGATCAGCTCCGGAATTTTGCGCATACGAACAGCTCCGGCTATCTGCTTCTTGAAATAGCCGCTTGCCGCCGTCATTCCCTCGACCGCCTTCGCGGTGCGCTCCGAGCCGCCCATACAAGCCACCCATACCTTGCAGTAGCTCATATCGTTGGAAAGCTCCACACGCGTTATCGTCACGAAGC
>JAIDPG010000332.1 GCA_029062865.1 Oscillospiraceae bacterium | reverse complement strand
GCAGCGGAAGTATAGCTCCAGCTTCCCGCCCGTGAGGTCGTAGCCGAAGCACATCGGGATTATATACGGATATTCCCCGTCAAAAAGCGCCACGCGGCACACCCTCGCCGAGCGAAGCACTTCCTCTATCTCGTTTATATCGGTTATCTCTCTTTCCGTTCCTGTCATTATATTGTCCCCTTGTTTAATGATCCGGCGAGTTTTTCTGTTTCTCGCTGTTTCGGTTTTCCCCACCTCCGGCGGGGAGGAGCCGCCGTTAAATCAGCTTGTCAATGCCCGCAAAAAGCCCGAAATTGAACCGCTGCCGACGCGGCGGCTTTTTAAATCGCGCGCGAAGCACGCGCCAAAAATGTACATTCTCAATTATACATTGTACATTATTAAAAAAGTCACCCGCAAACTTTGCGGTTTGCGGGCAGAAAAGCGCGATCAAAAAACGCGATCAAGCATTTGCTTTTTTTGCGAGCTGCGACTTGAGACGAGCCGCCTTATTCTTGTGAATAAGACCCTTGCCCGCCGCCTTGTCGATGTTTACGCTTGCGGCTTTGATAGCATCTGCTCCCGCGCCGTCTGCGCGAGCCTTCTTGATAGACGTTCTCAGCGCGGACTTCGCCGCCTTGTTAGCCTCGTTCTTTGCCTTAGAGATGAGAACTCTCTTCTTGGCGGATTTGATATTCGGCATTTTTTTCACCTCCATAATCGAAATAAGGATCGAAATATAGTATTTTACGAGTATTTTACGCGAATTTTCGGGAACTATTTATTTATATTCACCAAAAAGCACTCGGCGTTTCCACGTTTGTTTGTGATTTCGATTCATTTTTTCTCATAGTACATTTTATTATAACACATTACAAAAGAAATTTCAAGGGGTTTTGAAAATTTTTTCCCTTAATTTGTGGGGATATTTAGGGGAATTTGGCGTTTGTGAAAACCGCGCACTATATATTGAGGTGAACAGCAATGGATAATACAGGACTTGCATTTGAGGCGGCAAAAATTCTCACCCGTGCGGACGGTGCGTTCGCTAAGACCCGGCAGATCGGCGACGTGAAGATAACCGATGTGCGGCTTTCCGCGGAGGCGGGCGCACGTATCGGGAAGCGCGCGGGGCGCTATATTACACTCCACGGAGAGCCGCACGCCGCAGGAATGACCGCGCTGCTTCGCCGCGCGCTGCTCCAGCTTCTGCCGCCGCGCGGGAGGCTGTTCGCGGCGGGTCTCGGCAATCCCGACGTTACGCCGGACAGGCTCGGAGCGGCGGCAATACGGAGCGTTATAGCGACAGGCGACGCTTGCCGGCAAAAAAACGCGCGGTATTCGTTTGCCGCCGTTGAAACGGATGTCGCGGCGCGGACGGGCATCGAGACCGCGCGCCTTGTCAAGGCGATAACCCGCGAGCTCAAGCCCGACTGCGTGATAATCGTCGACGCGCTTTCCTGCAAGGATCCGCGCTTTATCGGCAAGACCGTGCAGCTTTCGTCGGCGGGGATAACGCCGGGCTCGGGGAGCGCCGACCGTGGCGACTTCACCGCTGTCACTCCGGAGCTGTTGCACTGCCCCGTCGCGTCAATAGGCGTGCCGACCGTCGCAGCGCTGTCCGCGGTCACAAACGATCCCAAAGACAACGGCTTTCTCGTCACGCCGCCCGATATTGATACTATTATAAATATGTGGGCGGAGGTCATCGGCGGGGCGTTGAGCAATTGACAATGGACAATTGTCCTGCGGGAGGTCGCCCGCCTTAAAGCAACGTTCCGAGACAATCTGCCTGTCCTAAGACCCGTGGAGCGAAAAAAGCGCCTGCAAATGCGGAGTGTAGCGAAGCGAAACGGAGCATTTGCAGGCGGCTAGCGCAGTCGAGCGAAGCTCGACTGCGCGGTTTTTCGCGACTTTAAAATAAAACGAGCCCGTTAGTATATCCAATCCGCATTTAAACGACACAAGTCAACGTGACGAAACCGCATAAAAATGCCTCGCATTACACAACCGGAGCGCATTAAAGCAACGCTCCAAGCCAATCCGCCTGCCACCAGACCTGTGGAGCGAAGCGGAACCTTAGTAGGCGGCTAGTGCAGTCCGCGCTTTGCACGGACTGCACGTTTTTTCGCGACATTAAAATAAAACATATCAAGACCGCATTAAGAAAGCACCTGCCGAGACAGTCATCTAACCCAAGGCGCATTAAGCCACATTCCGACCATAATCAAAACGCCTCGCATTACAAAACAATATTACAAATCGGCGAATTAAACCGCCGATTATATTACGTTTTGGCGAAAAAACCGCGAAAAACGCCGCTTTTTGTGCAGGTTGCCTAAAAAGCATTGAAAAAACCCCGAAAAATTCTCTGTGGCTTTTCGAGAATATTTTACTTTAACGGTTGAAATTACCGTTTATTTGTGTTACAATATTTCTTGTGGTGTTAAACCGCATGGCGATGAAGTCGGAGGTTGCGTCGGGCGCGAAAGCGCATCGGCGGTAATTTCGACGGAGTATGTCCGGGCAAGACCCGGGCGAAAGATTTTCGAGCGGTGATTTGCTTCCGGCATTTCGGGCGTTTCGTTAAAGTGTCTGAGAGAACTCGGATAACTAACAGGTACGTTTTGCGAAATGGAACACACGGCTCGGTGGATTTTTCAAAATGAGCCTTCGCCGGCATATCTAAGCTTTTTCGGCACAACTTCTTGCGCAGGAGGTGCGCCGAAAATCTACAGGTTGGGGTTTGAGCTCCAATCGGACAATTAACGAAGAAAGGTTGAAAAATCAAAATGGCATCTAATGAAAAGGTAAGAATCAAGGTAAAGGGCTACGAGCACAGCGTTGTTGACGCGGCTGCTCAGAAGATCGTAGAGGCGGCAAAGCGCGGCGGCGCGAGAGTTGCGGGTCCCATTCCGCTTCCCACCGACAAGCAGGTCGTTACTATCCTGAGAGCGGTTCACAAGTATAAGGATTCCCGCGAGCAGTTCGAAATGAGAACCCACAAGCGCCTTATCGACGTTATCCGCCCCGACAAGAAGACCATCGAGGCTCTCCAGAGCTTGGAGCTGCCCGCGGGCGTTGAAATCTCTATGGACATCTAAGTCACCGAGATTTCGTCATTACTTTTGAATTTCATCGACATCTAATATAGATTCGTTGGAGTTATGTTGGCGGACAACTTGCGAATCCGTCAACCGCTAACCGCGCGCCGATAACCCACAGGCGCGAGGTCATGTTGAGGTAAAACTCAACCAATAACCAAAGGAGGAAAAGCCGAATGAAGAAAGCAATTATCGGCAAGAAGATCGGTATGACACAGATCTTCGACGAAGCAGGCAAGGTCGTTCCCGTTACCGTTATCGAAGCGGGTCCCTGCGTTGTCGTTCAGAAGAAAACGGCAGAAAACGACGGCTATGAAGCAGTTCAGATGGGCTTCGGCGACGTCAGCGCAAAGCACGTAAACAAGCCCGAGCAGGGTCATTTCAAGAAGAATGACGTTGCGTTCAAGAAAACCCTTAAGGAGTTCCGTCTTGACGACATCAGCGCGCTGAACACAGGCGACATCATCAAGGCAGACGTATTCGCAGAGGGCGACGTTATCGACGTTGCGGGCGTTTCCAAGGGTAAGGGCTACGCGGGCGCTATCAAGCGTCACAACCAGCACAGACTCAGAGAGTCGCACGGCACGGGCCCCGTTGCTCGTGAGGCGGGCTCTATGGGCGCTTGCTCCTCGCCTTCGAGAATTTTCAAGGGCAAGAAGATGGCGGGTCACTTGGGCGCGGAGAACGTCACCGTTCAGAATCTCGTAGTAGTTAAGGTTGATGTTGAAAACAACCTCATCGCGGTCAAGGGCGCGGTTCCGGGTCCTAAGGGCGGCGTTGTTACTATCTGCGACGCGGTTAAGGCTTAAAGAAAAGGAGGACGATTACTATGTCAAAGATAAACGTAGTTGATATGGCGGGTAAAGTCGTTTCCGAGCTTGAGCTTAACGACGCGGTCTTTGGTATCACACCGAACAAGGCCGCAATGCACACCGCGGTTGTAAACTATCTGGCAAATCAGCGCCAGGGCACACAGAGCACGCTTACAAGAACTGAGGTTCGCGGCGGCGGCAGAAAGCCCTGGAGACAGAAGGGCACGGGTCACGCGAGACAGGGCTCGACAAGATCTCCGCAGTGGAGACACGGCGGTATAGCGCTCGGTCCGAAGCCCCGCTCTTACAGATTCACCATTAACAAGAAGGTAAGACAGCTTGCTATCAAGTCCGCACTTTCGGGCAAGGTTATTGACAATGAGATGATCGTTGTTGACGCTATCACCTCGGACGAGTTCAAGACCAAGAACATGGTGAATATGCTCAAGGCTATCGGCGCGGAGGACAAGACCCTCATCGTGCTTGACGGTGTTGACAACAAGGTAATAAAGTCCGCTGCGAACATCGCGGACGTAAAGACCACACAGGTTACTACGCTGAATGTTTACGATATTCTCAACTGCAACAAGTTCGTTATCGTAAAGAGCGCGGTTGAAAAGCTTGAGGAGGTGTACGCATAATGGAAAAGGTCGCACAGGACATCATCATCAAGCCCATTATCACGGAGCACTCGATGGATTGCCTCCGCCAGGGCAAGTACACCTTTAAGGTTGCGAAGACCGCGAACAAGATCGAGATCGCGAAGGCGGTCGAGGCGCTGTTCAAGGGCGTTAAGGTCGCGAAGGTGAACACGGTCTCCGTTCGCGGAAGAAAGAAGAGAATGGGCAGAAGCGAGGGCTATACTTCCGATTGGAAGAAGGCTATCGTTACGCTTAAGGAAGGCTCTAAGACCATTGAGTTCTTCGATGGTATGATTTAAAAGCGCCAAAATCAACGTTATGGCGACAAGTGCAATTCGCGAAAGTGAGTGTGAAAGCGCATCGAAGCGAGCATTCCACACTCGGCTAGCAGAAACCGGAGCGCCGAAGGCGCGGAGGTTTGCGCACTTCGCGAATTGCAAATTAAAATAAGGAGTGAGATAAATGGCTATAAAGGCATACAAGCCCGTCAACAACAGCCGCAGAAATATGACTGTTACCGATTACAGCGGGCTTT
>JAIDPG010000331.1 GCA_029062865.1 Oscillospiraceae bacterium | reverse complement strand
CTTCTCTTCCTTGAAGCCCTCCTCGGTCTGATCCTCGATGTTCGCTATCGGAGCGTTCTTCTTGACGCTCTCAACGCCGTTCTTTACGCTCGCGAGCGTGTTGTAAACCTCGCCGCCGATAGCGATGATCTCGCCGTTGCCCGCCTTGAGGCTGTACGTGAAGCCGGTGTTTGTCTTGTTGATAACAAATTTACCCATAATAAACAGTCCTTTCGTTTAAGTCGTCCGCGGCGGTTTACCGCCTTAATGTCATTATAACAGATTATTTGGGAAATGTCAACCTAAATTTTCCCAAAACAAACACTAAAAATTCAAACTTTTTTCCCATAAACACTTGAAAATTCAAGTAAAATATGGTATAATATTTTTGTATTATGAGATATTGCGCCAAAAAATCGCAAAATATATGAAAAATGTGAAAAAGAGGTACACAAAATGGAGACAATGCAGGGGCTGAAACGGACTTGTTACTGCGGGGAGGTCACGGCGGAAATGGGCGCGGTGACAGTCTGCGGCTGGACGGCACGCGTGCGCGACAAGGGCGGGATAATCTTTATCGACCTGCGCGACAGAACGGGGATAGTTCAGCTGGTGTTTGATGAGAACACGGAAAGATCCGTTTTTGAGAAAGCGAAAACCGTCCGCGGCGAGGACGTTCTGGCGGTTCGCGGCGCGGTAAGAAAGCGCGAAAGCGTCAACAGCGAGATCAAAACGGGCGGCGTGGAAATAGTCGCCGAGGAGCTGAGAATACTCACTAAGGCGCAAACCCCGCCGTTTGAGATAGTTGCGGACAGCAAAACCAACGAGGAGCTTCGCTTGAAGTATCGCTACCTCGACCTGCGCCGCGAGCCGCTCCAGAGAAATCTGATAATGCGGCACAACATCGCGAGAGTCGCGCGGGAATATTTCTACGAAAACGGATTTCTTGAGATCGAAACGCCGATGATGATGAAATCCACGCCCGAGGGCGCGCGGGATTATCTCGTGCCGTCGAGAATTCATAAGGGCAAGTTCTACGCGCTGCCGCAGTCGCCGCAGATGTACAAGCAGCTGCTGATGATCTCGGGGTTTGACAAGTATATCCAGCTCGCGCGGTGCTTCCGCGACGAGGACTTGAGAGCCGACAGGCAGCCCGAATTCACGCAGATAGATCTGGAAATGTCGTTCGTTGATACCGACGATATTCTTGAGGTTCTTGAGGGCTTTGCAAAGAGGCTTTATAAGGAAATTCTCGACGTTGACATCGCCACTCCCCTGCCGCGCCTGACGTTCGACGAGGCGATGAACCGCTTCGGCTCAGACAAGCCGGACACGCGCTTCGGAATGGAAATTCAGAACATCTCCGAAATTGTCAAGGACACGGATTTTGTTGTGTTCAAAAGCGCCATTGAAAGCGGTGGCTCGGTTAGGGCGATCATCGCGAAAAACAGCGCTGGCGCGCTTACAAGAAAAGAGATCGACAAGCTCACCGAGCACGCAAAGGGCATCGGCGCAAAGGGCTTGGCTTATGTGCGCTGGGTTGAGGACGCGCCGAATTGCTCGTTCGCGAAGTTTATGAAGGAGGGCGAGCTCGAGAAGATACTCGCGGAGCTCGGCGCGGAAAAAGGCGACGTAGTGCTTATCGTCGCGGATAAGGACAAGGTGACACTGCCGACGCTCGGGGCGCTGAGATTAAAGGTAGCGAAGCAGCTCGACCTTATCCCGAAGGGCTGGAATTTCGTGTGGATAACGGAGTTCCCGTTCTTCGAGTATGACGACGAAAGCGGCGAGTGGGTCGCGATGCACCACCCGTTTACAATGCCGCTTGACGAGCACATCACGCTGCTCGATAACGACAAGGAAAAGGTCCGCGCGAAGTGCTATGACCTCGTGCTGAACGGCGTTGAGCTGCTTTCGGGCTCGATTAGAATAAACGACCCCGCGCTCCAGCAGAAGATGTTTGAAATGCTTGGAATGACGGAAGAGGAAATAGCCGCGAAATTCGGGTTCTTGGTTGACGCGTACAAATACGCCGCGCCGCCTCACGGTGGAGCCGGAATAGGTCTCGACAGACTTGCAATGCTGATGTGCGGCTCGGACAGCCTGCGCGACGTGATAGCGTTCCCAAAGGTTCAGAACGCGTCGGAGCTTATGAGCGAAGCGCCCTCAACGGTTGCCGACGAGCAACTCGGCGAGCTCCACATAAAGGTTATTGAGGAATAACGTGAATCCGTAAAGGGGGAAAACTTATGGATAAGGATTACTACAGAGAATTAAACGCGCAGGCGACAGACGGCGACGCTAAGGCGTTTTCCAAGCTGTACGAGATGATCTACCGCGATATGTATTACACCGCGTATTATACGCTCGTCGACGACGAGGACGCAATTGAAGCCGTCATCGGCGCGGCGCGCGACGGGTTTAACTCGATAAGCAAGCTGCGCACCGAGGAGGCGTTCACGGTGTTTATGATGAAAACGCTCTGCGCGAGAATAAAAATGCGCTGCAAGGAATACGAGCCGAACCTGCGGCTCGACAGCAACCACCCGAAGCTCAAGCGGCTGTTCTTCACGCTGAACGCGACGGACAGGCTTATCGCGGTTATGCACATCGCGGCGCGAATGAACGTTTCTCTTATCGCGGCGTACACCGGAATGATGAAAAACAGCGTGAAAAAACGCCTCGACGCGGCGCTTACGGCGCTCGAACTAAAATAAAAACACCGGTTTTATTTCTTCCCCTCCGAGGGAAGAAAGGAAATCAGCTATTTAATCCATGAAACAGTTTTGTAATATTTGCGTTAATAATGGGGGTAAACAATGACGATTGAAGAATTGCGGAGCGCTATGCGGAGAAAGGTCGTCCCGGAGGAGGTCGTGCCGCAGAATGTGATAAGCTGCCTTATCGACGAAGACGCCGAGCCGCCGAAGCCCGACGCTTTCACGTTTTTAATGCGGCTGCGCGCCTTGGGGATAGGCAGCACGGACTTTGTAAATCTGCTGGAGGGCTGCGGCGCGCCGGACGGAGTTGTCGCGAAAATCAAGCAAAATCCCGCGATGAGTTTGCAGGGGCTGATCCTAACGCTCGAAAACTCCGAGCTGGATTCCGACGACTATACAAGAATGCTCTTGACCGCGCGGCAGGTTTGGGAGCGCACGCTGACGCTCCGCCTCGAGAAATCCGAGACGCTTTCGCACATTATTGACGAATACGAGAAGGAAGCTCCCGAAGAACCGGAGGAAGCCGAAGCTCCGGAGGAGGTCGAAGAGCCCGTTCAAGAAGAGGAATACGAGGAGGAATTCGACCCGCAATACGACGAGGATATGCGCGAGATGTCGTTCACGGCGGTGTTCGAGAAAATCAGCGCCGAGATAAAGGCGGGGAAAATCACGCCGCCCGAGCCGGAAGACAATCCGGAAGCGGCTGCGGACGACGCCCCCGCGGAGCGAACCGAAAAAGCCCCCGCACAGCCCGAGCC